>NZ_JANSHW010000764.1:0-668 GCF_047461815.1 Synechococcus sp. R6-10 | reverse complement strand
ACGCCACTAAGGAACCCAAACAGCCCAACAATCGCTACAAGCACCAGAGTCTGAACCAGTCGCATACGGTTGCCTCCCTCACTAAAGACGCGCAGGCGCACGCAGCGGTACAGGCGCGCCTGCGCAGTGGATTATACCGCGTGAGGTATCCTTTGGGCGGTGGAGCGACCCAGCTGGGACGAATATTTTATGCAGATTGCGCATATGGTGGCGACGCGGGCGACCTGTCCGCGGCGCAGCGTCGGCGCAGTGATTGTGCTGGACAAGCGGATACTGGCGACAGGCTACAACGGCGCGCCGATTGGACTGGCGCACTGCACGGAGGTAGGCTGCCACATCGTGGCGGGGCACTGCATCCGCGCGCTGCACGCCGAGCAGAACGCGATTCTGCAAGCCGCCTTGAACGGCGTCTCCACGCGCGGCGCGACCATCTATGTCACCTGCCAGCCGTGCAATCACTGCGCGAAGATGATTATCAACGCGGGCATCCAGCGCGTGGTGTTCGAGGGCGACTACCCCGACGGGTTCGCGCTGGAACTGTTCGCCGAAGCGGGCGTGCAGTTGTGCCGCTACAAAGCAGGCGTGGTCACGGAGGTTGACCTTGCGCCGTTCCGACCGAAGCGATGAAGACCATCACTGCAGTGTTCCTGTTGGCGTTGGCGACGACC
>NZ_JANSHW010000763.1:0-690 GCF_047461815.1 Synechococcus sp. R6-10 | reverse complement strand
ATCACCGCCTGATACGGACCGTTCGCCCAGTTCAGAAAGAGTTGAATCGCCACGAAGTGCAGGATCAGCAACGCGAAGCTCTGCGTGGTCATAAACAGCACGACGAACGGCAGGCTCAGCAGCGTGCCCCACAGGATAAACGGGCGTCGCCTGCCCATCGGGGAAGTGCAGCGGTCGCTGATGGGTCCCGCGATGAGTTCAACGATCGTGGAAATCAGCGCGCCCGCCGCCGCCAGCCACGCAAGGTATAGCCCGCGCTGCTCCAGCGGCGCAAGGTCGTTCACCCGCGCCTGCATCGCAATCGTCAAAAATGCCGCCCAGTGGACGCTCACGCCCAGCCAGAACACGCTGAGTGCCCAGTAGTTGATGCGCCCTTGCATCCCGAAGCCTTCTGTGGCTACGACAGCCCGTACACGGGGATTGCCGCGCCGTGGATGGCGCGCGCGGCAGGCGAGCAGAGGAACATGATGACCTCGCCGAGCGCGTCGGGCGCGACCCAGCGCGAGAAGTCGGCGTCGGGACGCGCCGCGCGATTCGCTGGCGTGTCGATCGTGCCAGGCAGGATGCAGTTGACATTCACGCCATGCTCTTTCAGTTCGGCGGAGAGGGTTTCAGTGAGGCGGATCACGCCCGCTTTGGCGGCGCAGTAGCCCGCCCCGCCCGCAAAACCTGACAGCCCCGCCCTGCCCG
>NZ_JANSHW010000762.1:0-2661 GCF_047461815.1 Synechococcus sp. R6-10 | reverse complement strand
TAGAGCAGAACAGGCTCAGGGCTACTGAAAGCCCGCTCCGTACCGCTTAGCGGTCGGAGCCGGGTAGTTTACTATCCCTTAAAGCGCTTGAGGGCAAAGCCACAGATCTGCAGCAGCCGCAGCCCCTCTCGCACATGGTGAATGTTGGAGCGACCATAGGTTCTGGGGAAATAGCGCACGGGGATATCCAGGATCTTCAGGGTGCGCTTGGCGGATCCCAGCAACAGGTCAAAATCTCCAAACGGGTCGAAGTCGCCCCACTCTTGGCGTAGCCTGGCAATCTGCTGGTAATCCTCCCGCCACAGGGCCTTGGTGCCACAGAGGGAATCTTTGATGCGGATGCCGAGAATGTAGGAGAGGAGAGCGGCAAAAAAACGATTGGCCCATTGGTTCAGCCGAGGCATTGCCTCCGGTTTCAGGGGGTAGATAAGGCGACAGCCATTGGCAAAGTCGCACCGCCCAGAAGCCACAGCCCGGAAAAACTTGGGCATGTCCTCTGCCTGTACCGTCAAATCGGCATCGAGGATGATCAACACATCCCCTGTAGCGGCGGCTAGCCCCTTGCGCACCGCATCCCCCTTGCCCTTGCCCTCCTGCCGTAGAGCCCGGATATTGCGGATCCCTTGGTATTCCGCCTGTACCCGCTGGATCTCGGCCCAAGTCCCGTCGCTGGAATGCCCCTCCACAAAAATGATCTCGGTGCGGGATCCCATCTCGGGCAAATGTTCCACGCAGCGGCGGATGTTGCCCGCTTCATTCCGAGCCGGAATCACCACGGTGCAGGAAGGCTGCTGCTCAGGGGGGGGATCCCAGGCAGGGTCGGGCTGCAGGCGAGCGATCGTGTACTCTGTCAGGCAGAGGGCGTTGATCCCGGGCAATGGGGCAATCACCCGGTTGATCACAGTCGAAAGGAACGGGATCCGCCGCGGCAACAACAGCCGCTTGCCCTGCTGAATGACCTCGTATCCTGCCAAGTGCAGCAGGTTGGCCACATCGGCTGCCGATAACCAGTTGGCTGCCGGCAGAGGCATCCGTTGCTTCAGAGCGGTTGCCAAGCCCAGAATCGGCTCCCAGAGCGGGTTGTGGTGGGAGAGGATCAGGCGGGTGCGTGGGGTACAGAAGCGGCGCAACTGCTGGAGAACCTGCTGGATGTCGGCCAGGTAGCCCAGGGTATTGACGAGCAAGATCACATCAAAAGGCTCCGCCAAGACGGGATCCCCTTTGTCCAGCGTGTGGGCATCTTGCACCCGGAAATGGAGATGGGGAAACTCTGCCTGAGCTTGGGCAACAATGTCCGCATCCCGGTCGATCCCCACCCCGAAGCTGGGCTGCAAGGCATTGAGCAGGGATCCCGTGCCGGAACCAATCTCCAAGATGCGCAAACCGGCAGGGACAAAAAAGCGATGCAGCCGCTCCAGATCCTCGTGGTAGTAGCGGTTTTTTTGCCGCCAGTAATACAAGGGGTGGGTCAACGCTGGCAAGGGATCCCTGGGGTATCGCTGGATAGTCTTCGATCATAAGGTGTGATCGTTTGCAACAACGGCTTCAAGCACCTTAGATCTCAATCTGTTGGTCACCCAACCCAGCTGGATCCCCGACAACAGGGGCGAAGCCCTCCAGCGATTGCGTACCGCAGCCACATCTTGCCACCCCAGTCTCTCCCCACCCAGCGATAGCAGTACAGGGAAAAGGGAAGCATTGGCGGGCAAGTGCCAACGAGCGGGGATCTCAGCGACGACGCACTTTATCCCTTTGGCTGACAAAGATGATGGCGCCAAAGAGAGCCCCCAGCACAACTGCACCAGCCACCAAGCTCCAGAGGAAGTTAGCAAGTGAGGGAGTCATAAAAGCGTTTCCTCCTCGTGCAAATAACCATTGCCCAACGGCTTTTCGATTATACCGAGCCCTGTCACCCTTCCAAAGCCTGCCTTTGTCCCTGCCGGGCGCTGTCATTTGGTAGTTTGGTATTCCAGGGGCACCTCCTCTAGGGTTTGGCTCTTGCCGGCAAAGGGGTTATCCGGCGTTAAGAACAGCATACAGTGACATTCCTTTCGCTCCCGCATGGGTACACAGGGGCAATTCCAATAGCCTGCTTTTGCTTCTGCCTCTTTGTCTTCATAAAAACGACAGGGACACAGCGGGGCGCCCAATTGCTCTTTGTGCAGAGCCAAGCCTTCGATCACCGCCGTCGTAATTGATGGATCCGAGCAGAAAAAGGTCTCGGAGCGTTTGGCGTAGGTTTCTGCGAAATGCCGCATCAACTCAAAGCTCTTCTGTGAGGACTTTTTGTAACCACGACTTTCCATGACGATTCCCAAAAGTGGAACTAACCGGCTGTTGCTAGCAATGGGGTTCACAGCTTTTTCCGACGACGCCTCCCGAAGCCAGTACAGACGTGTAGGGGGCCGGGATTCTATTAACTCCACAGATAACTCCACAGACCTCCCACAACGTCGAGAAAAGCTGTATCTCGCTCTTCGTTGTACAGCAGACCTCTAGGCAGGACAAAAGATTATGCCCTTGCTGTTACACAAGGCAACATCTAGGGGCCGTAGCAAGAGCCAGCCTTGGCGTACTCTACAGAATACCTTGACATCCTCCCCGGCCTGAAGGCCGGAGATTCCTACCACGCTGCGCATGGATGGCTCCTTGCGCAGTCGT
>NZ_JANSHW010000761.1:0-502 GCF_047461815.1 Synechococcus sp. R6-10 | reverse complement strand
AACAGCTTGGTGGAGTTGGGCGCGGTGCGTCCCTGAATCGTGACGGTTTGCCCGTTCAGTTTCGCGGCGGCGTCGCGCGCGGCTTGGCGGAGCTGCTCGGCGCGCTCCTTGCGCACGCGCTCGCGCTCCGCACGCATCTTCAGATTGCCCTTCGTGGCGGGCACTGCCCAGCCTTTCGGGATTAGGTAGTTCCGCGCGTAGCCGCCTGCCACCTTCTTAATATCGCCTGCTTTGCCCAAGTTGGGCACATCGCGCACCAGAATCACTTCCATCGTATTTGCCTCCTTAGCGTTGAATGCGTATGCCGAACGCAGGCTGATTGCGCCTGAAGGGGCTTTCCAGTCCGCCCCAGAGCCACACGCCGTCCGACACGCGCCAGTGCAGGCGTGCGTGCCCGCGCCAGTTGTTCGGGTCGAACAGGTCGAGCGTCAGCAGCCCCTGCTCGCCGAGCCTATAGTCTACCCCAAAGCCCGCTTTGCCCCCGTAGATGCCGTAGCGCAGC
>NZ_JANSHW010000760.1:0-3302 GCF_047461815.1 Synechococcus sp. R6-10 | reverse complement strand
AGAGCAGAGCAGGCTCAGGGCTACTGAAAGCCCGCTCCGTACCGCTTAGCGGTCGGAGCCGGGTAGTTTACGTTGAAGATTCTCCCCAAATGGCTGCACCGGTTGTTGACTTGTCAAGATATAGTGGTAAAAATCTGCTTATACACAATATGTAGCGTTAAGCCGATGTCCATCTCCTCTGGCTCTTCTTTTGCAGACCGCTTGCGATGGGTGATTGGCGATGAAGCCGTCTATGCGTTTGGGCGACGGGCCGGAATTAGCGATACGGCCTTGCGCAGCTACCTGAAGGGATCCGTGCCCGGCATTGATAAGGCCGTGAAAATTGCCCAAGTGGGCCAAGTCAACCTCAGTTGGCTGATCACAGGGGAGGGATCCCCGCAGTTGGATCCCGACTCGAAAGCAGAGTATGTGTATGTGCCTTTTGTCGATGTGGCCGCCTCTGCCGGAGCGGGGGCGTTGGTGCGGGAAGAATCGATCGAATCGGTGATTGCTTTTGAGCGAAACTGGCTGCGGACGCACTTGAAGGGAAACCCTGCCGATCTAAGTCTGATTCGGGTGCAGGGGGATAGCATGTCTCCCACGTTGGAGGATGGCGACTGGATCTTTGTGGAACGGCAAGAGGGCGGGGATCTAAGCTGTGAAGGCATTTACGTCTTTCAGATGGATGGGGATCTGTTGGTCAAACGACTGCAGCGCCTGCCCGGATCCCAGGTGAAGGTGATCAGCGACAATCCCCGCTTTCCCCCTTTTGTGGCGGATTTGGCGGATCCCATCAACGGCCTAACCCTCATAGGGCGTTATCGAGGTCGCATCAGTTTTGATTAGCCTCCCACAGCAGATGGCGGGAAGTGGCAGTTGGACCGACCGAGAATCCCCTTGGCGAGATCGGGTCGCCGGTTAGGATGGGTCTTGAGGGTTGAGTTGAGAGGAGTTCCTGCTCCTTGCCTGCGCCCATCCAGCCGGAGGTTTGCCTGCAATGGCTCGTTCGTCCCAGCTCCTAACAGTCGCTCTCCATTCCCTAAGCGGGATCCTCTTGGTCAGCAGCGGGATCTGGGTTGGGATGGTGCTTCCCCAGCAGGCTCAGCCTCAGCCCCAGCCGGAGACCAACATCTCTCCCACTCAACCCGCTTCTCCCACACCACCGATCCTGCCCACCTTGGCCCCGCCCCAGGCCAATCCTCCGGTGGCCAGCCCAACAGCAGATGCAGATCCAGAGGAAAATCATGAGAGCCCCACGGATCTGGAGGCAGAGATTCGGGAGATCCGCCAGCAGGTGATCCAGCTCTTGATCAGAATTGAGGAATTGGAGTCGCGGCTGCAACGGCTGCGTTCTCAAACAGCCCCTGAGCCTGTCAGGGAATCTTCCACTGCTGCTGAGATCGCTCCAGGGGCAGAAAGCGCCTCTGCGCCCACCCCGGCTCCGACCACAACGCCAACCTCCTTTCAGGTGGGAACCCAAACCATCAGCCTGCCGGGCGATTTGCTGTTCGATTTTGACAAAGCCGAGATTCGACCTGAAGCAGCCTCGCTGTTGGCCCAGGTGGCCAAGTCCTTGGAAGCTATGCCCGGCGCCCGCGTTCAAGTGAATGGCCACACCGATAACATCGGGCCCTTAAACTACAACTTGGCCCTTTCTCTGCGCCGCGCCAATGCGGTTAAGGACTATTTGACGAAGCTGCTGCCGGAAGGCCATCCCATCAGTTGGACAACCTCTGGCTTTGGTCCCACCTTGCCCGTTGCCGATAACGACACAGAAGCCGGACGGCAGCGGAACCGCCGTGTGGATTTGGTCATCGCTCCCTAGCTGCACCCCCCAAAGTGGGGGATGACACGTTCTAGCAGGGCTCTGGTCTAGAATCTGGTAGGGTCAATCCGGCCAGGATTGATGGGCTTGAGTTCAATCCTCATCGTTGGGGTTCGGTTTTGAACGCGGCAGGGATCCCTCTGGACAAGAGGCAAACGTTTGCGCTGAGGGTTGACACAACCCTGGACGCGCTTGACCAGGTTTTGACCTGGTTTGAGTCTTTCCGTTCGCGTCAGCGGGACGGAGTCCTTAATGCGGGCATCCCGGATCCCATTTGGGCGGAATGTCAGTTGGCCTTGGCAGAGGGGTTTACCAACGCCGTTCGCCACGCCCACCGCGCTCTGCCGGAAAGTACGCCCATCGACATTGAGCTGCTGCTGATGCCGCAAGGGCTGGAGTTGCGCATCTGGGATCAGGGGCAGGAGTTTGATCTGGAGGGATTTGCTCGGAACGTGTCGGATCCCACATCGCCCAACGCCAATCTTGAGTCCGAGGGGGGACGGGGTATTTTGCTGATGAAAGCTCTCTCTACTCACCTCAGCTACAGCCGCCAAGCGGATGGTCGCAACTGCCTGGTGATCGGCAAGCGCTTCGACGATCCTGGATCTCGCCCGCGTCTGTCGGTGCCGGGCTTAGGCGAGCAGACCACCGCTTAACTTGCGAATAGCTGAGCTGGCCACATCGCTGTAGCGCAGTTCACCGGCCAAGATCTGGCCCATGCGCCGAGTGGCTCCCGGTCGTTTGACGCCCACCCTATAGCCCACGCCCGGAAAGCGATAGAACAACGCCGCAATCCGCTTGGCCCAACGCATCTCGGAGCCCCATTCCTGCTGGACGCGGGCGGAGTAGTTCGCCAGAGCTTCTGTATCCCCGCCTAGAGCTTGATCGATGGCCTGGGCCGCCAACATGCCGGTGAGAAGGGAAGGGCGGATCCCTTCAGCGGTAAACGGATCGATAACGCAGGCGGCATCTCCCACCAAGAGGGCATTTTGGGTGTGAAGCGGTTGATCTTCGTCCCAGAGGCAGATGGGATGGCCAAACGGCTTGACCGACTTCAAGTCTACGCCAAAGCTTTGGGCATATTGGGCGGCAATTTCCCGCAGGTTTTGTTTTTCTCCACCCCGAAAGGTGCCGGCTCCAATCGAGTAGCCATCAGCCTTGGGGAAGTTCCAAATGTAGCCATTGCTGACGGCGCCGAAGTCAAAATGGGCGGCTGCAGTTTGCGGCTGCAGGAGAGGCACTTCTGCTTCCAAGGCGGCAGCCAGGCGACGGCGGCGTTCCTGAAAGCCCAGCCACTTGGCCATTGAGCCTTTTGCCCCATCGGCCCCGATCACGTACCGACCCCAGACCGGGCCGGCAGTTGTCATCACTTGCCAGCGGTCGCTTTGCCACTCAAGGCCGGAGACGGGGCATTCTGCCTGGAGCGCAGCCCCTTGCTTTTGCGCCTGCTGAATCAAGTAGTGGTCGAAAATATCCCGCCGCACCATCCAAACGGGCT
>NZ_JANSHW010000759.1:0-805 GCF_047461815.1 Synechococcus sp. R6-10 | reverse complement strand
CGAGGTGTGCGACGCGCTGCTAACGCGCCACATCATCGCAGGGCTGCCACTGGGCGACTACGACGCCTCGATGCGCCACGACCTGCTGGTGTGCGTCACGGAGACGCGCACGCGCGAGGAGATCGACGCCTTCGCCGACGCGCTGCGCCAAGTGCTGTAGGGTATACTGGGGCTACCGCGGGGGGAGCTGCTGCGGCGGCTGAGACCTCGCTTCGGCGAGGGACCCCTTGAACCTGATCCGGGTAATACCGGCGGAGGGAACGCGGCAGGCTTATGCCTACTGCTAACCCCTGTCGCTGCATCGCCCCGCGAGACTCTATCAGGAGGCTATGCATGCAGGACACCGTAACGCAGATGCACTACGCGCGGCAGGGCGTCATCACCGACGCGATGCGCGCATGCGCCCAGCACGAGGGCGTTGACCCCGAACTCGTGCGCGACGAGGTCGCCCGCGGGCGCGCGATTATCCCCGCCAACATCCACCACCGCAGCCTACAGCCCATCGTGATTGGCAAGCGGTTCCGCACCAAAGTGAACGCGAACATCGGCAGCTCCGCGCTGGACGCCCACCTCGAGAACGAGCTGGAGAAGCTGCGCACTGCTGTGCGCTGGGGCGCGGACACGGTGATGGATCTCTCCACCGCAGGCGACTTGGACGCGATACGCACGGCGATTATCGAGCATTCGCCTGTGCCCGTTGGAACCGTGCCCGTGTACCAACTACTGACCGAAGCGCGCAGCGTGGAGTCGATTCGCGAGCAGGACTTTCTGGACATCGTGGAGCATCAGGCGCGGCAGGGCGTGG
>NZ_JANSHW010000758.1:0-726 GCF_047461815.1 Synechococcus sp. R6-10 | reverse complement strand
ACGGTCGGGCGCTGGGACGAGATCAAGACCAAGCCGACCCAGCACAGCGTCATCAAGCTGCGCGAAATCGGAATCACGCCCGATGTGCTGATTTGTCGCACACGCATGCCCCTGCCCGACGAAGTGCGCGCCAAAATCTCGCTGTTTACCGATGTGGCGCATAACGCGGTTATTGAGTCGCTCGATGTGGAGACCATCTACGAGATTCCGCTGCTGTTTGAGCGTTCAGGATTGGCGCGGCTGACCCTGCGCCGACTGGGGCTGCCCGACCTGCCGCCCGACCTGAGCGACTGGGAGCAGATGGTGGAGCGGCTCAAGCGTCCGCGAGACCGATGCCGTATCGCGCTGGTGGGCAAGTATATCGAGAACCGCGACTCGTACATCAGTATCGCCGAGTCGTTCCACCACGCAGGCGCAGCAAACGACGCGGCGGTAGAAATCGAATGGGTGGACTCGTCAGAGTTGGAGCAGGTGGACGCGGCGGAGCGGCTGGCGCATGTGGACGGCGTCTTGGTCGCGCACGGGTTCGGCGCGCGGGGCGTGGAGGGCAAACTGAATGCGATTCGCTACGCCCGCGAGAACGGCGTGCCCTTCTACGGCATCTGCTACGGCATGCAGATGGCAGTGATCGAGTTCGCGCGGCATGTGGCGGGCTTAGCGGGCGCGCACACGGAAGAAGTTGACCACGACACACCGCATCCCGTGATTCATCTGCTGCCCGAACAG
>NZ_JANSHW010000757.1:0-4471 GCF_047461815.1 Synechococcus sp. R6-10 | reverse complement strand
CTCCCAGGCAATCTGCTCCACCAGGATCTCCACCCGCCGCTCGCTGGAGACTCCCGATCCCATAAAGGTGAACTCCTGGGAAGAGCGCTCTTTGCTGGCCTGGCGCACGGTGCGGATCCCTTCCACCCCACACACCACGGCATCCCCCACCTGCAAATCTCGAATCAGGGTGCAATAGGCTGAAAACTCCGTCTTGCCATTGCAATCGGATCCCTTGACCACGATCACCCCATCCATGCGCTGACGCTGCACCGGGATCCACTGGCCGGCCACCCGCACCTGCGTGGGGTAGATGGTGGTGACATAAAAATCGTCGGGCGCTACCCCTGCTTTCTCTACCCGCTCCAGACGGGCATCTTGCTGGGTTTCCTCCGAGAGACGGGCCCCCTGCTCGATCAAGGCGCTGAGAATGGTATCCAGGGTCTCTTCGGTGGGAGCGGAAACGGCCAGTTCCACTGTAGAGGTGCTCTGCCGTTTTTCCCCAAGCTGAAACTTGAGGATCTGGAAGCTGCCGCCATTGTCGACAATGCAATCGACGGCTCTGGTGAGCAGGTCGCTGTCCACCAAGTGTCCCTGGAGGGTCACCGTCCGGCTGAGCACCGTGGCCACCGGATCGGTTTGGGGAGCCACCGTCTCGTCGAGGCGCAATGTCAAGCACTTGGCCGCCCCACCGGCTTTCAGGAACTCCGTCAGCTCCGTCTGCACCACCGCAAATCCCCGCTCCTGTAGGGCGGCTTCCAGCTCTGGGCTGACCCGATTCACCAAGATCGTGCCGTTCACATCCACGGCATTGCAGGCAAAGTGAATGGCATCCGCCTCCTGAACCGGGATCCGCTTTTCAGGGGGCACCCGCATCTCGATCAAGCGGTTGGAATAGGCATCAAAAGCCGGTGGATAGTAAAGCAAATAGCCTTCGGAGAGGGGGCAAAAGCAGGTGTCTAGGTGGTAGAACCGCTCGTCCACCAGCCGCAAAGACAACACCTCGATCCCCAGCCACTTGGCCAAGTAGGGGTGAGACTCCAACATGGAGCGAAAGCCGTAGCCCGCCCACAGCCAGCGCCCTGCCCGATCCAACAGAGCATCTCCCGCCCCCTCAAAAGCCAGGGCCGGCGGCAGCTCATAGACGGTGTAGCCCTGTCCCTCAAACCAAGCCTTGAAATGGGGCTGTTCCCCCTGCCGCTCTGGGTGATAAAAACGGCTCAGCACCACCTTGGATCCCAGGATGAGCCCAGCATTCGCCGTAAACACCATATCCGGCCATCCCGGCACCGGCTGGATTAGCTTCACCTCCGCCCGCTGCGAGAGATGCCGATAAAGAGCCTGCCACTGCTGCAGCGCCCGTTCTCGCGAAGAGCGGTGAACATTCCCCACCATCCAGGGGTTGATCACATAGTCCACCTCGTAGTGATCGGGTGGGCACATCAAATACCGAATGGCACCAGGCATAGATCTCAGAGCGCAATCTGCAGCAGGGCATCCCCTAGATTAGCAGTTGCGTGAGCAGCATCCTCAAGAATCATGAAAGAATCATTATTTGTGGGAATCTTTCGCCAGCTCTGGCTGCGGTGGGACGGGATCGGCAATGTTGGGCAACTCCAGACAGTAGCCCGCCCCATAGACGGTTTTGATGTACTGGGGGTGGCGGGGATCCGGCTCCAGCTTGGTGCGCAGGTGGCGGATGTGAACACGGATGGTCTCGATGTCGTCGTCGGGCTCGTAGCCCCACACCTCCTGCAGGATTTCGCTGGGGGAAACGGTCTGCCCATGTCGCTGCATCAGACAGTGGAGCAGGTCAAACTCCAGGTGGGTGAGCTTGATCGTTTTGCCGAACCACAACGCCTCAAAGCGCTCCGGCACCAGCGTGAGAGGGCCATAGGTGAGGATCTCCCCATGCTTGGCCGCCTGTGGGATCCGGTCTGAGCGACGCAGCAGGGCCCGCACCCGCACCAGCAGCTCCTGCACCTCAAAAGGCTTGGTCAGGTAGTCGTCGGCACCGGCATTAAAGCCCTCGATCTTGTCCTGGGTTTGGCCGAGGGCGGTGAGCATCAAAATCGGGATCTCGCTGGTGCGCTCCTCCCGCCGCAAGCGCTGACAAACGGTCAGGCCATCTACCTGGGGCAGCATCAGGTCGAGGATGATCAGATCGGGGAGAACTTGCAGAGCCAGTGCTTGTCCGCGCACCCCATCGGTGGCCTTCACAACCTCGTAGCCCGCCAACTCCAGATTGATGCGCAGGATATCCAGAATCGAAGGGTCGTCCTCAATAATGAGTATGCGAGCCATAGCCGGTTGCAGCCCAAACTGCGGATAAAACGTTTTGTTAAATGTGCTAACAAAGAGTCGAAGCTTTACGACTGGAAGTTTACTTAATTTTAGCCTCATTGCAAATCTTACTGCGAAGTTAACCCGCAGGGTTGCCCAGCCCGGAGCCGGATGCAGGGGAAACTTTTCAACCCGTTTGGGGCAAATGGGTGCGTTTTTAAGGCCTACGGCCCGCTATCGCGAACGGATCTCCCTTTGGGGGAAGTGCTCCGCACCGCTGGCGCGAACGCGGCGATGAGGCGGCGGGTGTAGTCCTGCTGCGGCTGCTGGTAGATCTGGGAGGCGGGGCCAAGCTCTTCGATGCGGCCCCGGTTCATGACCATGATGCGGTCGCTCATGAACTTGACCACGCTCAGGTCGTGGGAGATGAACAGGTAGGCCAACCCCAGTTCCTCCTGCAGATCCTTGAGCAAGTTCAGCACCTGTGCCTGCACGGAGACATCCAGGGAAGACACTGCCTCATCGCAGACGATCAGGCGGGGCTCCGAGGCCAGGGCGCGGGCAATACAGATCCGCTGCCGCTGTCCTCCGGAAAACTGGTGGGGCGGGCGATCCAGCGCTTCCGGATCCAACCCTACCCGTTCAAACAGGCGTTGGGCCCGTGCTCGTCGCTCAGCAGCATTTCTCCCAATCCCGTGCAGGGCCATTGGCTCTATGACGCTGGCTCCCACACTCATGCGCGGATCCAGTGAGGCTGCCGGATCCTGAAAGATCAGCTGAATCTCGCGGCGGAGACGACGTAAGCGTTGGGGCGGCAAGCGGAGCAGCTCCTCGCCGTCGTAGATCACCTGGCCAGAGCTGGCACGGACCAGGCGCAACAGGGTTCGCCCCAGGGTGGTTTTGCCGCAGCCGGACTCTCCCACCAGCCCCAAGGTCTCTCCGGGGTAGAGGTCAAAGCTGATCCCATCCACAGCTCGGATCTCGCCCACCTGGCGGCCAAATGGCCCTCGACGGACGGCGTAGTGGGTTCGCAGATCCCGCACCTGCAGCAGGGGGGGCTGACTGTACAGCCGGCGCAGCCGTTCTTCCTCTAAGGACTCCGTCCCGCTTACGCGAACGGCAGCCGGGATCTCCACCTGCTGCCACTGCTCCTCTGGGGATCCCCCTTTTTCCAGAAAATCCTGGACGGTGGGCAACCGCCGCAACCGCCGCTCCAACACCGGGCGACAGGCCAACAGGCCGCGGGTGTAGGGATGCTGGGGATCCCGAAAGATCTGCTCCACCGATCCCTGTTCCACAGCTTGGCCCCGGCGCATCACCACCACCTGATCTGCCAGTTCGGCCACCAAATTGAGATCGTGGGTGATGAAGAGGATGGCCATCTGCCGGTGCTGCTGCAGCTCCCAGAGCAGGCGCAGGATTTCCGCTTGCACCGTGACATCCAGAGCGGTGGTCGGCTCATCGGCAATCAACAGTTGGGGATTGGAGGCGATGGCACAGGCGATGGCCGCCCGCTGGATTTGGCCGCCGGAGAGCTGATGAGGGTAGCGCTCCAGCATCTGGGGAGAAAGCTGCACCTCCTCAAACAGGCGAATGGCTTGGGCGCGGATCTCCGCCGGGCTCAGGGAGGTGTTGGCCCTCAAGGTTTCCTGTAACTGCTGGCCACAGGTGTAGAGGGGGTTGAGGGCGGTGCTCGGCTCCTGGAAAATCATGGCGATCTGGGATCCGCGATAGCGCCGCCGTTGCCGGGGATCCAACTGCAGCCAGTCCACCGTTCCGTTGGGGCCCTTGAAGAGGATTTTGCCCTCCACCCGGGCCGAGCTGGGCAGCAGATCAATCAGCGTCAGGGCGGTCATGGTTTTGCCGGATCCCGACTCCCCCACCAGGCCTAAGGTCTGGCCGATCCCGATCTGGAAAGACAGCCCGTCCACCACCGGGGATCCCGAGGGCTCGCCAGCTGCACGGCTGGGCAAGAAAACCCGCAGCCCTTGTACGGTCAGCAAGGCAGAATCGGCAGTAGAGACAGCCTCAGTCATGGCGACGAAAGTGCTCCGCACCGCTGGCGCGAACGCATTAGGGGAATTGGCAGGATTATAGACTACCGCCCCCGCCTTGGCCTCCAAAGTGCTCCGCACCGCTGACCAAAAGGCGCGGCAAGCCCCGTCCTTCAGGGCAGGGAAGGATAGCGCCGACCGTAGCCGACGCCCTT
>NZ_JANSHW010000756.1:0-1603 GCF_047461815.1 Synechococcus sp. R6-10 | reverse complement strand
CAAAAGCTGGGATCCCCAAAATCGTCCCCACATGGTCGGCCTGATCTACTACTCCTTCAGAACGATGGTGGCCATTGGTCTTTTTCTGGCCGGGCTTGTCGGAGTTACCCTTGTGCAATGGCTGAGGGGCAAGCTCTCAGTGGAGGCCCTTTCTCAGCAAAAGTGGCTGATGAGAGCTTGGATCTTCGCAGCACCCCTGGGATACATCGCCGTTGAAACCGGTTGGATCGTCCGCTGTGTGGGTCGGCAGCCCTGGATTGTGTATGGACAACTGCGCACGGTGGAATCGGTTTCGCCCCTGCCGGCAGGAGAAGTGCTGTTTTCTCTGGTTGGCCTGACCGCGTTGTACACTGTGTTCTTCGTTGCCGCTCTCTACTTTGGCAGCCGCATCATCCGCGAAGGGCCAAACCTGGAGTTGCCCGCCCCTGTCCCGGCAACGCAGCCGGTGATCGTGGTCGAGCCTGCCCGCCACGAGCCGGATCGCCGTCCTGCAGAAGCTCGGTAGCAGCAGTTTGGTAGCCATCTAACTGGTGACTCCAAGTAGCAACAGGGCAACGTAGCAGGCCCATTCCCCACAGCAGTGAAACCCTTCGCTACGTCAACTCCCAACTTCCCTTCCCTAGAGGGAGAGGGACTGGGGATCGCCATCGGGAACTGTCTCGCACTGGTCAGAAATACTCAAAGCAGAGGGAACAGCGATGGAATCTTTTGAGCCTTTACAGCGGTTTCTGCCCCAGGTTTGGTTTTTTATCCTGGGCCTATTCCTATTTCTCTACGTTCTGCTGGACGGGTTTGATCTGGGAGTTGGTATCCTCTCCCTGACGGCCTCCAGCGAGACGCGGCGCAGCATTCTCATGACCAGCTTGGGCAATGTTTGGGATGCCAACGAGACGTGGCTGGTGTTGATGGGGGGATCCCTATTTGGATCTTTTCCTCTCGCCTACGCCACCATTCTCAATGCCCTCTACATACCCTTGGTGATCATGGTGGTGGGCCTGATCTTGCGGGCCGTTTCCTTCGAGTTTCGGGAAAACGCCGACAACAAGTTGGTGTGGAACCTGGCCTTTGGAGTGGGCAGCTTTTTGGCAGCCTTGGGCCAGGGATTTGCCTTGGGCAGCGTCTTCGAAGGGATCCAAGTGGACGAAGCCGGCCACTTTGCCGGCAGCCCCTGGGATTGGCTGACCTGGCGCACGCTGTTGGTGGCTCTTACTTTGATCCAGGGCTATGTGTTAATCGGCTCAGCCTACCTAATCGTTAAGACCACCGGCGAGCTTCAGGAAACCTACTACAAGACGGCAACCATCGCCACCTGGACAACTTTACTGGGGGCAGTGTTTATCACCATCAGCACTCCTATCATGTCCGAGCAGGCGCGTGCTCAGCTTTTCTCGCCCCCTCTTTTCTACATCTTTGCTGCCATCCCAGTTCTGGGACTTTTGTTGGTGGCGTTGTTGCTGCGCAGCCTGCGCCGGCGGGAAGAAAATAGCGTTTTGGTTTACACTTTTTTGATCTTTGCGCTTTCTTTTATCGGCTTGGGGTTCATGGTCTTCCCCAACATCATCCCCCCCAGCGTCACCATCTACGAAGCGGCGGCCTCCCCCAG
>NZ_JANSHW010000755.1:0-588 GCF_047461815.1 Synechococcus sp. R6-10 | reverse complement strand
GCAACAGGCTCAGGCGCAGGGGCTATCGGAGATACAGGCGCATCGGCGGTGGGCTCGGGTGCGCTGGCAACGGGGTCAGGCGTCTCGTGAGGCGCGTCCGCCAGCGTTGCCGCCTCCGCGTCGCGTGCGCTCTCGATGTCGGTACTCGGCTCGGTCGCAACTGTCTCCACAACGCTCGCCGTCGCCTCCGTCGACTCGGTCATCAGGTTCTCGCGGGTCTGCTCGTCACTCCACATGGTTTCACGGACCTCCTTCAGGGCTATCTCTCCTATTTCGGGGCAGGCTCAGAGACTCCTGCCGACAGCGGCTGCGATTCGTGCAAAACGCCGTCGATATAAGTATACTCCACTGTTTGTGTGTGCGGGTTCCAGAGAATCACATCGGCGCACGCGCCCGCGCGCAGCGTGCCTAAATCCGTCTCGTAGCCGAGTGCGCGGGCGGGGTTCGCCGCGCACACCAGCGAGGCGACCTCCAGCCCCAGCGTCTGGGCGCAGTGGCGCAGGCAGGCGTCCATCGCAACGACGCTGCCCGCCAAGCCGCCCGTTTCGACCATCCGCGCCGCGCCGTCCCGCACCACCGCCTGATGCC
>NZ_JANSHW010000754.1:0-726 GCF_047461815.1 Synechococcus sp. R6-10 | reverse complement strand
CTGCGGATGAGGAAAGTTGTTCCGCACTCTATCAGGATTTTTGCAGAGCAGGGAGATCCCAGAATGAGCGATTTGGCGGAGTTTTTTTTTCCAGAGTTTCCCTATGCTGCAGCTGTAGTTCTTCGACTTGTTCTTGCATCAACTCGGATCTCTCTGGCTCCGGGAAGGCGGACAGTAGGCCCGACAGGTTGGGCCAGGTCTTTGTTTAATTTTTTACAGAGTTATGTCCAAACGCATCCTGGTGATTGAAGACGAACCCTCTATTCGCACCTATCTGCAGAAGGTGTTGCAACGAGCGGGGTACAACACGGTGGCGGCCACTGATGGAGAAGAGGGCTTGCAGATGGTGCGCACCCTGATGCCCGACTTGGTGTTGTGCGATGTGGTGATGCCCAAGCTGAACGGCTATGGGGTGCTGGATGCCCTGAGATGGGATCAGTCTACAGCTCACATCCCCTTCGTCTTTCTCTCCTCGAAAATCTCTCCCGAAGAGATTGAACAGGGGCTATGTTTTGGCTCCGATGCCTATCTGACGAAGCCCGTTGACCAGAAACGCCTGCTGAAAGCCGTTGCTGCCCAATTGTCTTGAGTTGACCAAAAGGCGCGGCAAGCCCCGTCCTTCAGGGCAGGGAAGGATAGCGCGAACCGTAGCCTATATCGTTGTCATCACGCATAGGCCAAGAATACGATTGAGCGGTGCAACGACTTCAAGCCTTCAAGTACGAA
>NZ_JANSHW010000753.1:0-613 GCF_047461815.1 Synechococcus sp. R6-10 | reverse complement strand
CAGTTGTCTTCCGAGAGAATCGAGTGAACGCTTGGGTGCATCTTCAGACGCGCCAACGCTCGCGTGATGCGCTTGCGTACCGCCTCCGTGTTTGAGCCTACCCGCTGGGCAATCTCCCGATAGCTCAAGCCGTCGCCGAAACGCCATTCGAACATCTGGCGGTCGCGCTCCGACAGCGTCCGCATCGCTTCCTGCAGCACCAAATACAACAGCAAGTCGTCTTCGGGGATAGAGTACGGCGCCGCTTCGTGTTCCGTCTCCAGCCCCAGCGAGTAGACCTCCTGCTCGCGCTTGCGCTCGCGGTACCAACTGAACACCGCGTTCCGCACCACCGTGCGCAGCCACGGCTCCATCTTGTCCAGGTCGCGTAAGCTGTCCAAGTTGTTGTACACGCGCAGCAGGCACTCCTGCGTTAGGTCTTCGACATCATCGTCGTTGGAGCGGCAGTAGCGTCGTACCAGTCGCTCAATCCGCTCGCGCAGCGCGGTGTAGAACTGATGCTCCTCGTACAGCGATGTCCTTTCCGCACAATACATAGTAGCCACCTTCCTTCCTGTCGGCGCGCTCCCACAGAGAACCGCCACTATAGGATACTCACAAGGCTCCGCCTGTC
>NZ_JANSHW010000752.1:0-563 GCF_047461815.1 Synechococcus sp. R6-10 | reverse complement strand
TGAGGGCAAGGCGGTTCCCGCGCTCTGATACCCCCTTGACTCCCACCCCATCCCGCAAGGTATACAAATGTATACTAACCCATCCTAAAGGGTGGAGGCGTTGTCATGCAAGCCCAAGAGACGGAGTTCTGGATTGCGTCGGAGCGCAACGGAGAGTATCCCTTCACACGCGAAGATTCGTTCGAGCGCAAGCTGCGTCGCCACCGCAAACTGCAGACGCAGCTGCACGACCTTGTAGACCCCCAACGGCGGGCGATTGCCTACTTGGAGCGCGTGGAGATTCAAACCGTGCTGGAGCGGGCGAACCTGACCCCGCGCCAGCGGTTCGTGTGCGAGCAGTACCTCAACGGCTGGACGCTACAGGAGATTGGCAAGCAGCTGGGCGTCACGAAGCAGGCAGCGGCGAAGACGCTCAAGTTCGCGCTGATCAAGCTCAAGCAGGCGTGGCGCAACAACCCGTTTCACGGGCTGGCGGAGGTGTACCGCAGCGAGACGCGGCGGGTGGGCAGTCGTCGCTAAAGCACGCGCACGAACGCCCCGCCCGGCATGCGTCGCGCCAGCCC
>NZ_JANSHW010000751.1:0-632 GCF_047461815.1 Synechococcus sp. R6-10 | reverse complement strand
GCGTGGACAGCACCAAGTGCCCCGTGAGCGCGGCTTGGATGCCAATCTGCAGCGACTCGCGGTCGCGGATCTCGCCAATCATAATCACATCAGGGTCGTGGCGCAGCATCGCCCGCAACGCCCGCGGGAAGGTGATTTTCTCCGTCACCTGCACCTGCATCACATTGTCGGGGAACTCGTACTCGACGGGGTCTTCAACGGTCACGATGTTGCGATGCACGCGATCGAGCGTGTGCAGCGAGGCGTAGAGCGTGGAGGTTTTGCCTGAGCCTGTGGGACCCGTGACGACGAGCATGCCGTAGGCGACCTGCAGGGCGCGTCGCCAGTGCGCCATCACATCCTGCGGCATGCCCAGCGAGTCGAGTTTGACCTGCATCTTGGCGGGGTCGAGGATACGCATCACGATGCGCTCGCCGTTGAGGGTCGGGATGCACGACACGCGCGCGCTCAGTCGCCTGTCCAGATACTCCATATCGATGCGCCCGTCTTGGGTGTCGCGCTTCTCGTCCAGGTGCAGGTTCGCCGCCAGTTTGACGCGGCTAATCATCGCCTGAACTAAATCGGGCTGCGTGACGACCTCGTGTTCGTGCAGCACGCCGTCGATGCGGAACCGAATGCGCAGCGCGTTGTGT
>NZ_JANSHW010000750.1:0-848 GCF_047461815.1 Synechococcus sp. R6-10 | reverse complement strand
GCGCCGATAATTCCTGCAGGAGTGTACCATGTACGGCGTCAAACGATTGGGCGAATGGCTGCTGGACAAGGGCAAAATCACGCCCCAGCAGTTGGAGGACGCGCTGGCGTATCAGCGCGAAACGGGCAAGCGGCTGGGCGAGTCGCTGATTGCACTGGGCTACATCACCGAAGACGACTACTACGAGGCGCAGGCGGAGCAATGGGAGTGCCCATACGAACCGTTGCGCGACGCGCAGATTCAAGAGGCGATGAAGGTACGCCACTGGATCGGGCTGCAAGACGCCACGCGCTTTATGGTCGTGCCCCTGCGCGAGGAGGGCATCGTGCTGTGGGTGGCGTCGTCAGACCCGAACAATGTCGAGATGCTCGACCACCTGCGCCAAAGCACGGGCAAGTTCATCAAGGTCTGCTTTAGCCCCCCTGACCGCCTCCTGCAAGCCATCGCGCGCATCTACAGCCTGCACGACGCCGAGATGTCCGAACAGGGCAAGACGGTAGATGTGGAAGAGCATGCGTCCGAAGACATCGCCGACATCTCCGACATCGACAAGACCGTCCACCAAGCGCCCGTGATTCGGCTGGTGAACGGCATCCTGCTGGAGGCGGTAGAGCGTAACGCGAGCGACATCCACCTCGAGCCGATGGAGACCAAGATGGTGGTGCGTTTGCGCATCGACGGCGTGCTGTACGCCGTGCGCGAAGTGCCCCTGTCGCTGCAGTCGGCGGTAACGGCGCGGGTGAAACTGCTGGCGGAGATGGACATCGCCGAGCGACGCCTACCCCAAGATGGGCGATTCGCCATCAAGACGGGCGAGAGCAAACTGGACGCCCGCGTCTCGTCGTTGC
>NZ_JANSHW010000749.1:0-965 GCF_047461815.1 Synechococcus sp. R6-10 | reverse complement strand
AGCGCGACGGCTTTCTGGGGTGGGTCGTCGCGCAGCGCGAGGCTCAGCAACCCGTTATCGGGCGCAAGGTAGGTGTGGCGCAGCCCCTGCACAGCGACCGCGCGCCGCGCTGTGCCCACGCCGGGGTCTACCACCGCAATCACAATCGCGCCGTCGGGCAGATAGGGCGTCGCGCTCGCCAGCAAATACGCCCCGCTGCGCACATTCTGCGGCGGAACCCCGTGCGTCAAGTCCAACACCTCACAGGTTGGGCACAGACGCAACAGCACCGCCTTCACCTGCGCGACATAGGTGTCCGCGTAGCCGTAGTCCGTCAGAAACGCGATCAGCCGACTCATGGCTCTGGCTCCAGTATCGCCTGACAGCAGTCCACGAGGCGGATCGTGCCGATGAATTTGCCCTCGCCCAGCACGGGCAGCGTGTCCAGCCCGTGGTGCAGCATCAACGCGACGGCTTCCTCGATGGGCGCGTGTTCGCTAATCACAGGCGGGTCGGGCGTCATCCACTGCGCGACGGGCGCGTCTTTACGGGCGTGCGCGTAGGCGCGGAACGGCGCAAGGCTCGGCGCGGGAACCTGCTGGCTGGCGACGCGCCACTCTGCAAACAGCGCGTCGAACACCTGCTGCTCGGTAATCAGCCCCAGCACCGTGCCGTCCTCGTCCAGCACGGGCAGCGCGGTCGCCTTATACAGGTCTAACTTGTCCACCGCGTCCTGCAGGGTGGCGTCCGCGTGCAGGTACGGCGCGTGCGTGTCGACGAACTCCTGAACGCGCATCATCGCATACTGGCGACCTCTCGGATAATCGCTAAGGTCAAGTCCACGCTCCGCGCGAGGTCGTCAATCCGCACGAACTCCTCGTGGGTGTGGATTTTCTGGTGCGCCGTGCCGACGACACAGCAGGGGAGTCCGCGCGCGATGAAGATGTTAGCGTCCGCGCCGCCGCCTGTGGGTCGCATCGGCGCGT
>NZ_JANSHW010000748.1:0-675 GCF_047461815.1 Synechococcus sp. R6-10 | reverse complement strand
TGTTGCGTCGGCAGAGTACTTACCCTCTGGAGTTGCAACCACAGGAAAGCCGAAGAAGCATTCCCCTGACAGACCCTCGATGCGGCTCAATATCTCTTCTAAAGCACGAGAAGCCGCTGGTTTCCCGTTGCGACCGCGTATGAAGCTGATGCTGCTCATAGTTCGCCTCCGTCAAACCACTGTTGCTCCGTGATGTATCTCTTGGATTATACCCTAACCCAACTTGCCACCTTGTCAAGTCTTCCCGTGTGTGCGGGTACAATCCCCCCACGCACACGGAGGTCAACCATGCTGGACAAAATCATCGCAACCTTCTGCATCCCCGACGACTTGCTCCACATACTCCACCATCGCAACGACCCACAAGCCAAAATCACAGACCGTGAAATCCTCACGATCGCCATCCTCGCCTGCCAAGAGTTCGGCGGGAATATGCGCAAAGCCCTCCACCTGTTCTCGTTTGTGCCCTCTGAGAGCCGTTTCAACCGCAGGCGGCACCGTCTGATGCCCCTGCTGCACGCCCTTGCGCCACCGCTGCGCGCCGTGTGGGAGGCACTGCAGACCTGTACCGCCTATGCGCTGGATACTTTTCCGATGCCTGTGTGCGAGAATATTCGCGCCAACCGTTGTCGGCTTGCGCCTGAGAAGGCGTTTCGGGGATACAGGGCGTCGCAT
>NZ_JANSHW010000747.1:0-691 GCF_047461815.1 Synechococcus sp. R6-10 | reverse complement strand
CCAACAGACAGGATTGGTGGTGCAGTGTGGTTGTACCACCAGCGGATTGAGCAGCATCGGTCCAGCAGATAACTATCTCCATCGCAACGCGCGAAGTCATCGTCCCGAGCTTGCGCAGATTCACCAAGTGCTGGTTGCCGAGCAGCATCGCCATTTTCCTGTGTGTTTGCATGACCATTTCTGGACGGTTGAGGACACGCGCGGCGCGGGTGGTCGGACATCGGTTACCTATCCCGATGGCACCTTCCGCGAGTTGAGCTCTCCCGCGGCGTTCCGCGCCCACTGGCGGGGCAGCATGCTGGAGATGCAACAGATGGGCTTCACCGACGCTCACTGCAGTCATTACCGTTATGCGAATTTCGCAGGCAATCAGATTTCCGACCGCTATTTACGCTTCCTCCGCGATGAGACGCCCATGCGCGCCGTGCGTATCTGGTCGGGAAGTTGTTATGTCACCTCGCATACGCGCCAGATGGCACCCGTTCCGTTCACCCGAAATCCGTTCGAGCGTCGGTACGGTATCGAAATCGTCAACTCTTACGATCCTATCTGGGCGAATGTCAACAGCACGCGCGTGGTCTGGACCCGCAAAAATCTCGCCGTCGGCGATGGCTACGGCACGGAAGCAGAGGATACTGAGGTGCTCTGGGCGCGCTACATGGGGCATCGTTTCGGGAGCCTGATGTGGAAC
>NZ_JANSHW010000746.1:0-633 GCF_047461815.1 Synechococcus sp. R6-10 | reverse complement strand
CGGGAGATGGATCTGCCCTGCTTGAGCGCGTTTCACGAGCTGCTGTATCTGGGGTACAAGCTCTTCCGCATTGAGTAACTCAATCAGAGATAACGCCGCGTAGAACTTGTATTCGTCCCCGCTTTCCAGCCATTTGACCAGAGCTTGCAGGGCAGCAGTTCTGAGATGGGGCGCAAGTAGCCTTATCTCCGCCGCCACGCGCATCAAAACCTCTTCGCCACTTTTAGCATAGTAGGGGTGGGCGCTGAGTTCGTCTACCAGATTCTCTAACCACTTCAGAGCCTCTTCAGTCATGGCACTGTTCATCGTATCCTCCGCAGAAAACGAGGTTCCACATGCGTGGCGTGAATCAGAACCTTGATTGGCTCATGGTATGGTTCCTCCGTGAAGTGTACCACGGAGAGAGGATACCCCATAAAAACAGAGTGGTCAAATATTAGTTTACCTCCGTGCGCAGCCAACAACAAGCTCAAACCGAAGCGGCAGGCACGGAGCAGTTGCCCCCGCGCCTGCCAAACCACTTGTACGTACCTACAGACCTAACCGACTTTGCGACGCCGAAGCATCAGTCCAACAAGCCCAGCCCCTATAGCGACACACGAGGCAGGCTCGGGTACAGGCATGAACGACCAC
>NZ_JANSHW010000745.1:0-510 GCF_047461815.1 Synechococcus sp. R6-10 | reverse complement strand
GAAATAATGCGCGAGGGGAAAAATGTTCGCGTTACACCAATAGACTCTCAACTCCTGCGCATGCGCTTTCGTAAGGGCGAACGATTTGAACTGGATTCAAGCACCTCGTTGTTTGGAATTACGCCTCTGATGCTGGGATTGCCTCCTTTTCTGTTTGGGGAGAACATAACGATCTACGATTTCTCACCCAAGCAAGCCAAGCAAGCGATTCCTGTGGCGTCCACACATACACTTAGCGAGGACGGCGCGAACCTACCGCTGGTGGTTCAGCAACTGCTGCGCGATCCTCGCCAACGAGAGCGGTTGCTACGCTTGGTGCAAAGCGTGCTGCCCTACATCCAACACCTGCACACGACGATGGTGGGCGGACAGCATGTGCAGCTGCAGGTTCAGGAGACCTATCACGGCAAGCGCGCACTCCCAGCGATACTGCTCTCAGACGGCACCGTAGAGGTCGTGGCGCTGGTAATCGCGCTCTTTTTCTCGCGTCTGCCTGATGGACTGGTAATT
>NZ_JANSHW010000744.1:0-602 GCF_047461815.1 Synechococcus sp. R6-10 | reverse complement strand
CGACTCGCAAGTGGATTGTCACGCTGCTGGACGGCAGCACCATGTCGGCAATCGACATCCAGCGCGCTTACTTGCAACTCGCCCAGAAACGCTTCGCAGGGCGCGACCCCGAAACCGACTGGGTGCTGCAGGAGTGGGAGTATGTGCTGGACACCTTAGAGACCGACCCCGAAAAACTGGAAGACCGCATCGACTGGCTCATTAAGTTGCGCATCTTGCGCGAGTATATGGAGGAGACGGGCGCGCAGTGGGGCGACGACGCACTGCACTCGATTGACATGGAGTACCACAACATCAACCCCGAACAGGGGCTGTATTACGCGCTGCAGCAGATGGGCGAAGTGAAGCGTGTGGTGGACGATGTCCAAATCGAAGCGGGCGTCACCACGCCGCCGAGCGACACACGCGCCTGCGCACGCGGCTTCGTCATCAAGCGACTCGCCGAACGCCGCTACAACCGCTACTACATCGACTGGGATATTGTGTATGTGGATCGCAACCGCCAGGTGGACATGCGCGACCCGTTCAACACCTACATGCGCGAGGCGGAGCGGTTCGTGGTGATGCTGTAGCGCCACTCGTAGTAGGTCGCCGCCGCCAGC
>NZ_JANSHW010000743.1:0-644 GCF_047461815.1 Synechococcus sp. R6-10 | reverse complement strand
CCTCTGAGTATCTCAGCCTTGTCTTCGCTGACGACTGGAAGATTGACGCGCTGTCCAAGAGCCTTAGCATCTTCCAAACACTTCGTGATTATCGCAACATTCGTGTAGCCTTTCGTATCAAGAAGATGCTTCGCAAGCGTCGCGAGGTTCTCATCGGGCGACTCGTAAAGCTCAGGCTTCAAGCCCTCGCGACGCACAAGCACAATCGGCTCCTGTGTGTTCAGTAGGGCGCGTGCAGCAATCAGAATGTGTGGATTGCTCCTGTAGACGCGCGTGAGGCGGTACTCTGTAGTCCCAAACAGCCTTGCAACCTGCGCAGTGTCGGAGCCGAGCAGCGATGTTCTCTGGTCTGGGTCTGCCATTAGGATGATATCACATCCCTGCGGAGCCATTCGGCGAATGCACAGCAACAGCGAGTAAGGCAGATTCTGCACTTCGTCGATCGCAATAGCATGGTACCTACCCAGCAGCGTCCTGCCAATTTCGAACACGCTTAGCATGAATAGACACAGTAAGGGCTTCTCGTCGTAGAATATCTCATCGGCTGGTCTGCTTGCCAACACCTGCAGATAGGTTAGGGCTTCTGTACCTAATTGTCGCTGTACGAAACTCATCACCTGCGAGTCGCGCCAAGCTTTCCTAAA
>NZ_JANSHW010000742.1:0-734 GCF_047461815.1 Synechococcus sp. R6-10 | reverse complement strand
CGTCAGGGCTACCACCAAGCCTGCTGCCAGCAAAAAGGGAAGGGTGCTCAGCAAGGAAGCCAAAGCTCCACTGGGATCCCATGGCAATTGCTTTTCCCAGCCCTCCTGCAGCTTGTGATGCAGCGGCGAAAACCCCCACATTAGCCCTAAGCCCCACAGAGCCGTGGCGGCCCATAAAGAGGGGCGAAGCATCTCCCAGCCCACAAGTCCAACCCCAACGGGATCCACCGGTCAACTCCCAACCCTGCCTTTCTAGGCTAGCGGGATTGGGCCCAATCGGTGGCGGTAATGGTGGTGCCAGGAAATTGAATGGGGTTGCCCAAGCTCTGGATTTGGGCCTGGAGAGCTGGCAACAGCCGCAAATCCAAAAGCGGCTCCTCCACGATCTCCGCCGGGATCAGATCCCGCTCCAGGGCGAAGTGGGCCGTGTGGCCGGCTGCCGTGCCAATGGCCCATTCCACCGGGTGCACTCGGTAGGAAGCGCTGGCGATGCGACTGGTGGCGATGTTCTTGTTGCCCGCCAAGAGGTTGTCGATGCGCTGAGGGATCAGAGCCCGCAGCGGGATCTGGTAGGGGTAGCTGGGGGCTTGCGAGTCTTTGTTGTGGCTGGGGGGAAGGGAAAAATCCGGCAGCAGGCAATCGTGAAAATCGATGGGATACTGGCCCACCCCCACCGAGTCGTAGAAGACAAAGGGGCGACCACGATTCAACTCCGATTCCCGCGTGGTGATATC
>NZ_JANSHW010000741.1:0-8754 GCF_047461815.1 Synechococcus sp. R6-10 | reverse complement strand
CTCTCGGTTTTACATACCTAGCCATACCAAGCAGCCATACTGAACATACTGTACATTATTTTCAGTATAGTCTAGCGTATCATTGACTAAAGTCATGCTCCTGCCAGCCAAGATTCGATCTGCCGGCAAGGGATCCCTGCCTTAACCGATGGAAAAAACCTGATCCAGACTCAACTCTCCAGCCAGGATCCCTGGGATCCCAACTTTCTCCTCGGGGGTGTAAGCCTCTCTTTTCTGGTAAACTCCCGACCCTGTTGGCAAGCTGTACGTCTCTAAGCAGTTCTCTTGCAAGTTCAAGATCCAGTAGTTGGGGATCCCGGCTTTGGCGTAGAGTCCGAGTTTGACTTCCCGATCATAGGTAAGGGAAGAATCAGCCACTTCGATGATGAGATAGATGTCTTCGGGCTGAGGATGCCGAGAGCGGTACTCATCCTGCTGAAAGCGCACAATGGCAAAGTCGGGCTCCGGCTCGTGATTGGGGGGCAGTTGCACCGGATCCTGGGTGCGCACAATAGCTTGCTCCTGCACAAGGCCCACCAACAGTCGGTACAGGCGGCTACAGTAGGCGGCGTGCCTCTCCCCTTTCGTCATCTTTTGAACCAGGAGCCCGTCAATCAGCTCCAACTGATTGGGCTCTTCAATCTGTCCAGACTCAATCAGCCGATGAAACTCCTCAAAGGTATATCGCCTGATATAGGGATCCAATCGGGCGGCTAGAGTCATCGACCAAACTCATCAGACCCTAAACTTCATATCACCACTCTACCAACTCACAAAAAAGGGATCCCTGGACAAGCCAAGGGATCCCTTCTCTACCGGTTATTCAGCAGGTGAGGCTTGCTACCCCGACTGAGAGGCTGTCGAGGCGATAACAAAGGCCGCGTAGGTCAACACGTAACCCACCGTGAAGTGAGCCAGACCCACCAGACGACCTTGGACAATCGACATGGCCACCGGCTTATCCTTCCAGCGGATCAGCTTGGCCAAGGGAGTGCGCTCATGCGCCCACACCAAGGTCTCGATCAGCTCTTGCCAGTAGCCGCGCCAGGAGATCAGGAACATGAACCCAGTTGCCCACACCAGGTGGCCGAACAGGAACATCCAGGCCCAAACCGCCAGGTTATTCATCCCGTAGGGGTTGTAGCCGTTGATCAACTGGGCGGAGTTGGCCCAGAGGTAATCCCGCAGCCAGCCCATCAGGTAGGTGGAGTTCTCGTTGAACTGGGCAGTGTTGCCGCTCCAAACCCCAAGCTGCTTCCAGTGCCAGTAGAAGGTAACCCAGCCGATGGTGTTCAGCATCCAGAACATGGCCAGGTAGAAGGCATCCCAGGCGGAGATGTCGCAGGTGCCGCCCCGACCCGGGCCGTCGCAGGGGAAGCTGTAGCCAAAGTCCTTCTTGTCCGGCATCAGCTTAGAGCCGCGGGCATCCAACGCCCCCTTGACCAAGATCAAGGTGGTGGTGTGCAAGCCCAGCGCAATGGCGTGGTGCACCAGGAAGTCACCCGGGCCAATGGGCAGGAA
Source organism: Synechococcus sp. R6-10 (assembly GCF_047461815.1). Classification (NCBI taxonomy): domain Bacteria; kingdom Bacillati; phylum Cyanobacteriota; class Cyanophyceae; order Synechococcales; family Synechococcaceae; genus Synechococcus; species Synechococcus sp. R6-10. The sequence continues at coordinate 7,233 of NZ_JANSHW010000741.1, read as the reverse complement.
CAGGGATCCGTTGGGATCGTTGATGGCCTGCAGCCAGCCCGGCAGCCACACGTTGCCGTAGTTGGGCCAAGCGGTAGAAGCAAGGCTGTCGGGGTTGGACAACAACACATCCATGCCGTAGATCATCTTGCCGTGAGAGGCCTGGATGAACTGAGCAAACACCGGCTCGATCAAGATCTGCTTCTCCGGCGTGCCAAAGGCCTGCATGACGTCGTTGTGGACGTACAGCCCCAGGGTGTGGAAGCCCAGGAACAGCGATACCCAGCTGAGGTGGGAGATAATCGCTTCCTTGTGATCCAGCACCCGCGCCAGCACGTTGTTCTTGTTGGCCTCAGGATCGTAGTCCCGCACCAGGAAGATGGCCCCGTGGGCAAACGCCCCCACCATCAAGAAGCCAGCAATGTACTGGTGATGGGTGTAGAGAGCCGCCTCCGTGGTGTGATCCATGGACATGAACACGTAGGGGTTAAGGGCGTACATGTGCTGCGCCACCAGCGAGGTCACCACCCCCAGACAGGCCAAGGCCAGAGCCAACTGGAAGTGCAGGGAGTTGTTGACCGTGTCGTAGAGACCTTTGTGGCCTTCTCCCAGCAGGCCTCCGAAGGGAGTGCCCTTGGGGGGGTTGTGGGCGCCAAGGATCTCCCGGATGCTATGGCCAATGCCCCAGTTGGTGCGGTACATGTGGCCGGCCACGATGAAGATCACCGCGATGGCCAGGTGGTGGTGGGCCATGTCCGTCAGCCACAGGGACTGGGTGTTGGGGTTAAAGCCACCCAAGAAAGTGAGGATGGCCGTGCCCGCCCCTTCTGCCGTGCCCCAGACATGGTTGGCCGTGTCCGGGTTCTGGGCATACACCCCCCAGTTGAGGGTAAAGAAGGGCTTCAGACCTGCCGGGTGGGGCAGAGTGGTAAGGAAGTTGTCCCAGCCTACGTGCTGCCCGCGGGACTCGGGGATGGCGACGTGTACCAGGTGACCCGTCCAAGCCAGGGAACTGACCCCAAACAAGCCGGCCAGGTGGTGGTTGAGACGGGCTTCAGCGTTCTTGAACCAGCTCAGGCTAGGCCGGAAGCGGGGCTGCAGGTGCAGCCAGCCGGCAAACAGAAACACCGCCGCCAACAACAACAGGCCAATGGCACCGGTGTAGAGATCGCCGTTGGTGCGCAGGCCAATGGTGTTGAACCAATAGTACAGGCCAGAGTAGGCCGCGTTGACGGGGCCGCCGCCCCCCGGTTGGGTAAAGGCTTCCACCGCTGCCTTGCCAAAGTGGGGATCCCAGATGGCGTGGGCGATGGGGGTGACACCCGTGGGGTTGGCTACCCATTGCTCATAGTTGCCTTGCCAGGCGATGTGGAAGACGTTGCCGGAGGCCCACAGGAAGATGATTGCCAGATGGCCAAAGTGGGTGGCGAACAGCTTTTGGTAAAGCCGCTCCTCCGTCATGCCATCGTGGGTCTCGAAGTCGTGGGCGGTGGCAATGCCATACCACAGCCGACGCGTGGTGGGATCGCTGGCCAGGTCTTGGCTGAATTGGGGAAAACGAGTTGCAGTTGTCATGATTCTCTCTTCCTCCTTGCCTTAGCCGAGTGCGCCGAACCGTGCCAGGAAGAACGCCCAGGTGGTGACGATCCCTCCCAACAGGTAGTGGGCCACACCGACCGCCCGACCCTGAATGATGCTCAGAGCGCGGGGTTGAATGGCCGGAGCGACTTTTAGCTTGTTGTGGGCCCAAACGATGGACTCAATCAGCTCCTGCCAGTAGCCGCGACCGCTGAACAGGAACATCAGGCTGAAGGCCCAGACAAAGTGAGCGCCCAAGAAGAGCAGCCCATAAGCCGACAGAGCCGAGCCGTAGGAGTTGATCACCTGCACCGATTGCGCCCACAGGAAGTCCCGCAACCAGCCGTTGATGTTAATGGCGCTGGTGGCAAAGTTGCCGCCGGTGATGTGCTCAATCGTGCCATCGGCGTTGACGGTGCCCCAGATGTCGCTCTGCATCTTCCAGCTGAAGTGGAAGATCACGATGGAGATGCAGTTGTACATCCAGAACAGCCCCAGGAACACGTGATCCCAGCCGGAGACCTGGCAGGTGCCGCCGCGGCCCGGGCCATCACAGGGGAAGCGGAAGCCCAATTTGCCTTTGTCCGGGATCAACCGGGAAGAGCGGGCAAACAACACCCCCTTGAGCAGGATCAGCACCGTGATGTGGATGGTCATGGCGTGGATGTGGTGCACCATGAAGTCCGCCGTGCCCAGCACCATGGGCATCATGGACACCTTGCCACCCACAGCCACCACGTCGCCGCCAAAGATGGGGCTAACCGAGGCGCCCACATAGGGAGCCGTGCTGGCAATGGCCGAAGTGTGCAGCGACTGGATCCACTGGGCAAAGATGGGCTGCAGTTGGATGCCGGTGTCCGAGAACATGTCCTGCGGACGGCCCAGGGCTTGCATCGTGTCGTTGTGGACGTAGAAGCCAAAGGCGTGGAAGCCCAAGAACAGACACACCCAGTTGAGGTGGCTGATGATGGCGTCGCGGTGGCGCAATACCCGATCCAACACGTTGTTGCGGTTCACCGCCGGGTCGTAGTCCCGCACCATGTAAATGGCCCCGTGGGCAGCACCCCCCACCACGAAGAAGCCGCCTATCCACATGTGGTGGGTAAACAGGGAGATCTGGGTGGCGTAGTCGATGCCCATGTAGGGGTAGGGGTTCATGGCGTACATGTGCTGGGCCACGATGATGCTCAGGGATCCCACCATGGCCAGGTTGATGGCCAGCTGGGCATGCCAAGAGGTGGTGAGCACTTCGTACAGACCTTTGTGGCCTTCGCCGGTGAAGGGGCCTTTGTGGGCTTCCAGGATCTCTTTAATGGAGTGGCCAATGCCCCAGTTGGTGCGGTACATGTGCCCGGCCACGATGAAGAGCACGGCAATGGCCAAGTGGTGGTGGGCTTGGTCGGTTAGCCAGAGGGCGCCGTTCTGCGGATCCAGGCCACCCTTGAAGGTGAGAAACTCCGCGTACTTGCCCCAATCCAAGGTAAAGAAGGGCACCACCCCGCTGAAGATGCCCCAATCCACGCTGGGGAACATCTCCTTCATCAAGGCGGGCTTGAGGATGAACTCGTGGGGCAAGGGCACCTGGTCAGCCGGCACGCCCGCATCCAACATCTTGTTGATGGGAATGGACACGTGGATTTGGTGACCGGCCCAGGCCAAAGAACCCAGCCCCAGCAGGCCCGCCAGGTGGTGGTTGAGCATCGATTCCACATTTTGGAACCACTCCAGCTTGGGAGCCCGCTTGTGGTAGTGGAACCAGCCGGCAAACAGGCACAACCCGGCCATCACCAAGCCACCGATGGCGGTGCAGAGGAGTTGAAACTCATTGGTGATGCCGGCAGCTCGCCAGAGGTGAAATAGACCAGAAGTAATGCGGATCCCTTCGAAGCCGCCGCCCACATCCCCATTCAGGATCTCTTGGCCGAAGATGGGCCAGACCACTTGGGCGCTGGGCTTGACGTTGATCGGATCCGCCAGCCAAGCGGAATAGTTGGAGAACTGAGCTCCGTGGTAGTACATGCCGCTCAGCCAGACGAAAACCACTGCCAAGTGGCCGAAGTGAGCGGAAAAGATCTTACGAGAGACGTCTTCTAAGTCGCTGGTGTGACTGTCGAAGTCATGAGCAAGAGCATGGAGGTTCCAGATCCAGGTCGTGGTCTTGGGGCCACGGGATAGGCTGCGGTCGAAGTGCCCCGGCTTGGCCCATTTCTCAAATGAGGTGGGAACCGGATCCACATCAACCGACACCTTGACCTTCGGCTCTCGCTCCTTTGGCGTAGTTGTCATCAAGAACTCCTCTCTTGCGACAAGGAACGAAGCATCCCTACCCCTTGGCAGAAGATTCCCCCAGGGCAGGACTTACCTGGCATTATAGGTCAGGGTTTGTGAGCCCTCAGTTGCTTCACAATAATTAAACGAGGGATCCCTTGTCCCATCGAGGCTGGAGTCGATTGGCAATTGTTCTTTCGATCATAGATGTAAATATATGTAACGAATTTTCAGCCAACCCAATCCGTTCTCAGGAAGGGTTGGAACTGAACAATAGACAGCAAGGGATCCCCTGGGTGGGGATGTGTGGTAAAACCCTGGCAGCCCTTTTGCAGATACCACCCTATGACCCTAGAGATTCCCCGTCGCCAATACGTCAGCAACTACGGCCCCACCGTAGGGGATCGGGTGCGCCTGGCGGATACCGAACTGATCATCGAGGTGGAGGAGGATTTCACCACCTACGGCGAGGAGATTAAGTTTGGGGGCGGCAAAACCATCCGCGATGGCATGGGGCAATCGCCGACGGCCACCCGCGCCAACGGGGCCTTGGATCTGGTGATCACCAACGCCCTGATCCTGGACTGGTGGGGCATTGTCAAGGCGGATGTGGGCATTCGCGATGGCTACATTGTCGGCATTGGCAAAGCCGGCAACCCGAATATCCAATCAGGCGTGACGCCGGGCATGGTGGTTGGCCCCAGCACTGAGGTGATTGCCGGGGAAAACCTGATCCTGACAGCGGGAGGGATCGATGCTCATGTGCATTTCATCTGCCCGCAGTTGTGCGAGTTTGCCATCGCCTCGGGAGTGACCACCCTTTTGGGGGGCGGAACCGGGCCGGCCACAGGCAGCAACGCCACCACCTGCACCCCTGGAGCTTGGAACTTGGGCAAGATGTTGCAGGCGGCGGAGGGGTTCCCCGTCAATTTGGGCTTCTTTGGCAAGGGAAACGCGGCTTTTCCCGCAGCTTTGCGGGAACAGGTGGAAGCGGGGGCCTGCGGCCTCAAGATCCATGAAGATTGGGGATCCACGCCGGCGGTGATCGACAGCTGTTTGCAAGTCTCGGATGAGTACGACATCCAAACCCTCATCCACACCGATACTTTAAATGAATCGGCTTTTGTGGAAGATACCATCGCCGCCATCAATGGCCGCACCATTCACACCTTCCACACCGAAGGGGCCGGGGGTGGGCATGCCCCCGATATCATTCGCATTGCCTCTGAGCCCAACGTGCTGCCCAGCTCCACCAATCCCACCCGCCCCTTTACCCGCAACACCATCGAAGAGCATCTGGACATGCTGATGGTGTGTCACCACCTGAGCAAGAATGTGCCGGAGGATATTGCTTTTGCCGAAAGCCGCATTCGCCCCCAAACCATCGCCGCCGAGGACATCTTGCATGACATGGGGGTGTTCAGCATCATCTCTTCCGACTCGCAGGCTATGGGCCGGGTGGGGGAGGTAATCATCCGCACTTGGCAGACGGCTCACAAGATGAAGGTGCAGCGGGGGCCTCTGCCGCAGGACAGCAGCCGCAACGACAACTTCCGGGCCAAGCGTTACGTAGCCAAGTACACCATCTGCCCTGCCATCGCCCAGGGCCTCAGCCACGTCATCGGGTCGGTGGAGGTGGGAAAACTGGCGGATCTGTGTCTGTGGAAGCCGGCCTTTTTTGGGGTTAAGCCGGAAATTGTCCTGAAGGGGGGCCTGATTGCCTACGCCCAAATGGGGGATCCCAATGCTTCCATTCCAACCCCGCAGCCGGTGTACCCCCGCCCCATGTTCGGCAGCTTTGGCCGCGCCCTGACCGAGACCAGCCTGCTCTTTGTCTCCCAGGCTGCTCTAGACTTGGGGATCCCGGAAAAACTGGGGATCCAGCGCCGGGCCGTAGCGGTGAAAAATTGCCGCGAGATCGGCAAAGCGGATTTGAAACTCAATACCGCCACTCCCCACATTGAGGTGAACCCGGAGACCTATGAAGTGCGGGCTGATGGAGAGCTGCTCACCTGTGAGCCGGCAGAGGTGCTGCCCATGGCACAACGGTACTTTCTGTTCTAATTTTGGGAGAGTTTGAGAGCTCTATTGAGCGTTTGATCGGTAACTCAAGCATGGGCCACCTTGTTCTCCGCCACCTCAGCAAGCGCTTCCACAAGCGAGGGATCCCTGTCCTCAGGGATTTGTCTTTGAGCGTGGAGGCAGGGGAGATCTTCGCCCTGCTGGGGCCGTCGGGCTGCGGCAAGTCCACCACCCTCAATCTCATCGCCGGCCTGCTGGAGCCGGATCCCTTGCCCTATCCGGGGGAAATCTGGCTGGATGGGATCCCCCTCAACCCTCTGCCGCCGGAACGGCGCGGCGTGACTTTGCTGTCCCAACACAGCCGCCTGTTTCCCCACCTGAGCGTGGGGGAGAATGTCGCTTTTGGCCTGAAAATGCGGGGTATTCCCCGGGCAGAGCGGGAGGCTGCCGCCTTGGGCATGTTGGAGCGGGTGCAATTGGCCGGCTTTGCTCAGCGTCGGCCCAGCCAGCTCTCTGGCGGACAAGCGCAGCGGGTGGCCCTGGCGCGGGCTTTGGTGATTCGGCCCAAGGTGCTGCTGTTGGATGAACCTTTATCGGCCCTGGATGCCAACCTGCGCCAAGAGATGCAGGCTCTCATCCTGGAGCTGCAGGCGGAAACAGGGGTGACGACGGTGCTGGTTACCCACGATCAAGCAGAAGCCACAGCCATGGCCCAACGCATCGGCCTGATGTTTGAGGGGCAGCTACACCAGGTGGGATCCCCTGTGGAGTTCTATCAGCAGCCGCGCTCCGAGCGCATTGCCCGCTTTTTTGGCGGGGTCAATTTTTTCGATGCGCAGGCGGAGGGTCACCAGCTTCGCCTCAACAACGGGATCCTCTTGAAAAGCGCCGCGCCACTCCAAGGTCAGGTGCGGCTGACGGTGCGCCCGGAACAGGTGCAGGTGTTTCCCCATCCGCCCGGCTTAGCCGACAATGTTTTCTTGGCCCAGGTGATGGCGGAACGCTTTGCGGGCACCCAGCGACGGCTGACCTTACAAACCCCTTGGGGCAGTCTGCAGGCTTGGGTGGCTCCCCATCAGGTGTTTGCGCCGGGGCAGGCAGTGTGGATCCATTTGCCGCCAGAGGCTCTGTGGCCTGTGGGGGTTGGCGGGGATCCCTCACCCCCGGCCCTTTTCCCAAAGGAAGAGGGGAGAGTATGACTCTAGTCAATGATATGCTGGACTATACTGGAAATAACGTATAGTATGTTCAGCATGGCTGCTTAGTATGGCTAGGTATGTGAAACCGAGAGAAGCGGCGGACTATTTCGGGGTATGTCTCCACACTTTGAGGCGATGGGAACAGAAAGGTTGGATCAAGGCAATACGCACACCATCCGGTAGGGCG
>NZ_JANSHW010000740.1:0-1181 GCF_047461815.1 Synechococcus sp. R6-10 | reverse complement strand
CGAGATCTACGCCGAACAGTTGGAAGTGCTCAGTCCAGTCGGCAAGCAGCTCCCCTTCAGCGTCTCGGGAGAAGAAGCAGAGGAAGTGCGAGAAGAGATCCGCCTGCGCTATCGCTACCTGGATTTGCGGCGGGAGCGCATGTCCCGTAACCTGCAACTGCGCCACCGGGTCATCCAGGCCATCCGCCGTTTCCTAGAAGACGAGGAGGGCTTTGTCGAGGTGGAGACTCCCATTCTCACCCGCTCCACCCCAGAAGGGGCCAGAGACTACCTGGTGCCCAGCCGCGTCAACCCCGGCGAGTGGTTTGCCCTGCCGCAGTCGCCCCAGCTCTTTAAGCAGCTGCTGATGGTGGCTGGCGTGGATCGCTACTACCAGATCGCCCGCTGCTTTCGGGATGAGGATCTGCGGGCGGATCGGCAGCCGGAGTTCACCCAGTTGGACATGGAGATGAGCTTCATGGATCAAGAAGGGATCCTGGAGCTCAACGAGCGACTGATCTGCCATATCTTCAAAACTGTCAAAGGGATCCACCTGCCCCGTCCCTTCCCGCGCCTGACCTATGCCGAGGCCATGGCCCGCTACGGCTCCGACAAGCCTGACACCCGCTTTGGGATGGAGTTGGTGGATGTTTCGGAGGTGTTTCAGGAATCCCGATTCAAAGTCTTCGCCAAAGTGCTGGCTGAGGGCGGTTTGATCAAAATCCTGCCAGTGCCCGGCGGCGATGAAAAGATCTCCAACACCCGCATCAAACCAGGCGGGGATCTGTTCAAGCTGGTCACCCAGTATGGGGCGGGCGGCTTGGCCTTTATCCGGGTGCGGCCCGACAGCCTCGATACCATCGGCGCCCTGAAAGAGAGCTTGAGCCCCGAGCAGGAGAAGCGGTTGCTGGATCTCACCCAGGCCAAGCCAGGGGATCTGTTGCTGTTTGGGGCAGGGCCGGCGGCAGTGGTGAACGAGTCTTTGGGCCGGCTGCGGCTGCACCTGGGCCAGGAGCTGGGTTTGATCCCAGAGAACGCCTTGAATCTCCTCTGGATCACCGACTTTCCCATGTTTGAGTTCAACGCCGAAGAAAATCGCCTGGAAGCCCTGCACCACCCCTTTACCGCCCCCCACCCCGACGACTTGGCCGACCTGAAAACGGCGCGGGCCCAGGCTTATGACCTGGTGTGGAACGGCGTGG
>NZ_JANSHW010000739.1:0-950 GCF_047461815.1 Synechococcus sp. R6-10 | reverse complement strand
ATAGGAGGGTAGGGGCGCACCGCCGTGCGCCCCATTGGCATCAATTTTAGAACAGCCCAGAAGAAGGTACACTCAACGCGCTATGAAACACATCACCCATCTCGCAACGCAAATCGAAAACGCGCTCCAACAAATCCTCCAACACGACGCCGACGCCCGCGCACGCGAAACAGGCTTCGTCCAACGCCAACGCAAACTCACAGGCAGCACCTTCGCCCAAATGATGGTCTTCGGCGCCGCCAGCAATCCCTGCCCCACCGACACAGACTGGACGCACGCAGCAACCTGCGCAGGCACGCCCCTCACGCCACAAGCCATCGAGCAACGCTTCACCCCCCAAGCTGCGCACTTTCTGTACGCCCTGCTCCAACGCTTTGCAGAGCGCGCCATCACCCTCTGCACGCCTGAGGTTGCCCCTCTGCTCCAACGCTTCGCGGGGGTCTTCATCAAGGACAGCACGGTGATTAGCCTGCCCAAAGCGTTAGCGACGCTCTGGCAGGGGGCTGGGGGCAGCACGGGGGCAACAGCGGCGGTCAAGGTGCAAGTGCGGTGGAACTTCGGCACAGGGCAACTGGACGGACCGACCCTGCAGCCTGCCCGTTGCCACGACCGCACCACGCCGTATACCGTAGACGACTTGCCTGCAGGGAGCTTGGAACTGGCGGACTTAGGCTACTTGTGTCTGGAGGAGTTGCAGGCAAAGCAGGCGTTGGGGCAGTATTTTGTGTATCGCTACAAGGTGGGCACGGCGGTGTTCACCGAGACGGGCGAGCCGTTGGACTTGCTGCAATGGTTGGCGCAGGTGGAGACGGTTGGCGAATGTCGGGTGTGGCTGGGGGCGTTTCGGTTGTCGGAGGCGAGCGTGAACCGTGCGCGTTGGCGGTTGCGGGAGTATGCGCGTAAGAAGGGCAGGCAACCGACGCAGGAGCGCGTTGCGTTGACGCAGTGGC
>NZ_JANSHW010000738.1:0-578 GCF_047461815.1 Synechococcus sp. R6-10 | reverse complement strand
GCTGCTGCCATTGGTAAAGAAGTTTACATCGATGTGGCCCGCTGGCATCTTTACCTGCGCGATGCCCACCTGCATACCCTTTTGGCGGAGCGACTGGCACCCCAGGTGATGGCAGGCAAGGTGGATGAGGACGCCGTCACAGAGATCTTGCAAGGGATCCCGGTGAAAGTGGGGGGTGGGCGCAAAGAATTGCCCCTGGCCGATCTCCTGCCGATGCAAAGCCTGCTTAACCTGCTGGACGTGCTGGAGGAGTTCAGCCGCAAATGGGCCCAATAGAGACCAATAGAGAAAGGTAGAGCGGTGCATCACCAGTCTAAACCTATGCGGCCTGGCCCCTGGCTCAAGCTCGGCAGCCTTATTCCGCTGCTCTGGCTGTTGTCGGCCTGTCAGGGAACCGAGTGGGGAGAACGGCTGGAGCGCGCTGTACGCCCAGTAGGTCTGCCCACAGCCCAACCTGAGCTGCCGGCATCTCCCTCGCCTCAACCTTTGCCGGGATCCATCCCACCCTCTATCTCGATCCCCACTGCTCCCACCCCTTCATCACCCCTGCCCAGCCCGGACAGCAGCCGCTTTACAGA
>NZ_JANSHW010000737.1:0-1683 GCF_047461815.1 Synechococcus sp. R6-10 | reverse complement strand
AAGATTCCGCAGCCAACCCAAGAAGCCCAGAAACAGTGGGCGCAGCTGGGTATGCCGTTGGGCGTCGGGCGTGGTCAGATACTCCCGCAGATAGCGCAGGAGCCTCTCGTCGGTCGCCGCCGTGTTCGCGCTCACGGTAGCACGGCGGTACAGCAGGTAAGCGTCAATCAGCTGGGCGACCTCATCGGCGACGCCGAAAGAGTCGCAGTTTGAACCCAAGTCAACAGTGTGTTTTCGCATGGTAGGAATTTTTCGATTCGCGGGGTATAATCATCTCGGTGGGTCAACATCGTTCACACCGAAGAGGTCGCTGGTTCGAGTCCAGCACCGCCCACTCCCCAGCGTGAACGGAAGCGCTCTGTGCATCGTTAGACCTCTATTGCTTCATGCTCAAGGAGTTGTTTGAGTCTTGTGTAGCCCATTGCCCGCGCAATCTTGATGATTGAGGATAGCGGCGGGTCAACAGCGCCAGACTCGTAGCGCACAATCTGATCCGCTGTGAGTTTCGCACGCTCGGCAAGCTCTTGCTGCGTCATGCGTTGCTTGATGCGATGCAGCTTAATCAGCGTGCCCAGCTGTGCAATTACCGTCAGCGTCTCAGAATCGAGTTGCTTAGGCACTCTTGGCATGCTATCACCTCCTACCCCCATTATACCCGAATATCTCGCAAAAAGTTGCGCCCAGTGAATATCCTGCCATTCACAGAGCATAGGCGGTATCCCCCCTTGACAAAGGCGCATGCTATGTGGTATAATTGGCGTGCTATGCAGATAAAGCGTATAGGCACGGATGGTTCGCAGGAATTGCGCATGGTATTCAGCAGCAAGCTGCGCAAACGACGAGTCGCAAAAGGCTGGACGCAGTTTGAACTCGCCATACGGTCTGGTGTGCCCGATAGGTACATCAGTCGATACGAACTGGGCAGAAGTCTGCCCAACACTGGTCACCTGCGAAAACTTGCAGAAGCCCTCGACGTGACTACGGATTATCTGCTTGGATTGGAGAGCGACGATGACGCCCGATGACGCTCGCGAAAAACTGATGGAAACCATCAAGGGGGTCAAGCATTTCGGTATGCCAGTCGTGTACCCACATTTATTGAATCACGACTTCACGGCTGCTGCGTTCCTGCACCAATGCATACACTGGGCGCAGTATGCAGACGGGGAGTGGGTATGCAAAAGCTACCGAGACTTTGAAGTTATGGGTTTCACGCGAGCGCAAGTTGACCGCTGTAAGGTCAAGCTAAGTGTATACATCCAGTTTCAAAGGCGCGGGATGCCAGCTCGAACGCATTACCGCATTGATTACGCCAAGCTCTATAAGGATGTAGTCCAGTTGCTGGAATATCTGCAACTTGATGCAGGTCTATCTGCAACAAGTTGCAGAAATGGGCGCAACAAGTTGCAGAGATCCAAGCACAGCGTGCAGAGACCGCTGCAACAAGTTGCAGATGTATCTGCAACTGGGTTGAACTCAACTCAAGTTCAAACGGCGTCGCCTAGATTTAATTTAGATTCCCAGATATATGTAGATTCGAATCAGACGCCGACTGTGCGCTCTGCAGCTCCGCTGGAACGGTTATCGTCTTCGATGAACGGCGCACAGTCGGCTGATTCTTCTCATATACATATATCCGATTCTGATTTAGCGTTGCTTGCGCAACGCTATGGAATCCGCTTC
>NZ_JANSHW010000736.1:0-601 GCF_047461815.1 Synechococcus sp. R6-10 | reverse complement strand
CGCGTGTGATGCACAGGGGGGGCGCAACTCTAAAGTGTACCTAATTGCGCCTTCAAGACCCGATGTTCTATACCAATCACCGAGCCAGAGTTCACAAAAAACAGTAGTTGATGAACCCGCCTTTTGCGCCTGCGCCTCTACCCCGCTTCCGCACGCAGACGCAAGGGTGTGGCGCGCAGAAGCGAAGTTTCCGCCCATGCTGAAGCTGACGCTTCAGCACTCCAAAGAGTCCTCTCCTCTCCCACAGCGTGGGAGAGGGGCTGGGGGTGAGGGCTCCTCCTCAGAACCGATAGCCGACCTGTGTGGCAAAAACGCCCGCGCGGTTGCCCGCAGGACTGGGACCGCCGCTCAGTAGCCCGACGCCCTTGCCGTCCGTGTTGATATACTGGTACAGCACGCTCAGCTCCGTGTCGCCTGCGAGTTGGTACACCGCGCGCAGCGTGAGGTAGTTCCATTCGGGCTTGCCGCGCTGGTTGTCGAGCGCGAAGCTGTTGATTTCCCAGCCGACATTCTCGTAGGTGAGGTGGAACCGCAGGCGCGGGGTGTAGCGGTAGTGCGCGTCCAGCTGGATGCGCCGCACGCGGTCGCGCCCCTGATAGCC
>NZ_JANSHW010000735.1:0-647 GCF_047461815.1 Synechococcus sp. R6-10 | reverse complement strand
GGAGGTGGTGGACGCCTTCTACAAGTACCCCTCGCTGCCGATGGTCGAGACGCCGCAAGTGGTGGTGGACGCGGTTCAGCGCGGCGTGCAGGAAGGGCTGTTCGCCGTGCAAATCGGCGAGCGGGTTTACTTCAAGGAGCCTGTGTCGCTTGGCGAGGGTGAGTACGGCGCGACGGTGCGCACCGACTACACGCCGCCTGCTACAGAGCCGTCCGAGCCGACCGCGCCTACACATGGCGATGCGACGCCTAAGCCCGAGCGCGTTATCGAGAACGGCGTCGAGCTGCTCCCCCCACCCGCTGCGTCCACCTCCGCGTCGACGCCCGCACCTCGCTACCGACGCTACGCCCTGCGCGCCCGATTCTCCACCGACAAGTTCTCGGAGGTCTTCTCCAGCGTCATCAAGCCCCTCCTCGACGAGTCGGGGCGCAGCTTCACCTTCACAATAGAGTTCGAGGTAGACGGCGAGCTGCCGAAGCAAGTGGTCGATATGCGCGTGTCGGAGTCGGCGCGGCAGCTTGGTCAAGTGGAACGCGAGGAGAAGGCATAGCGATGGACGCGCCGCTACGCGAAGGGCAGGTGCTGCATTCCAGCCGCTACCCTGAACCTGTAGAGGTTATCAAGCTGGAGCCTTACGGGGGGGATGG
>NZ_JANSHW010000734.1:0-3376 GCF_047461815.1 Synechococcus sp. R6-10 | reverse complement strand
CCACAATGCCCGGATGACGGTAGGTGAAGAGGATGTAGTCTTGTAGGTAAAAGATCTTCAAGTCGCTGTTGGGCTGAAACACATTGGCTCCAGAGGCCGCTGGGATCTGATCGACATTGCCCAGCAGGTGGGTATCGACGTTGCGGGTATCCATGCCCAGCTCAAAGCGACCGACTCGACCCTCTTGCACCAGCACTGTAGGCCGTGGGGGCAGGGCAGGTCGCCGGGGGGGCAAGGCCAGCGCTTGCAGGCCGGCATTCAGCCAAGCATTGTCATCTCCTTCCACGGTCTGCAAGGGCACCAGACCCCGCTCCAAAGAGCGACCATCCCCTGTTTTCCAGGTGGCCACGGCCAGTTCCACCGCCGCGCCGGAGGGAAGGGCAAAGAAGCGGGTTTGTCGTTCGCTGCCCTGGGTGGGCTGCCCCAAAATGAGGGTGCTGCCGCTGGATCCCAACTGGGCAGCCAAGAGGGTGGCCCCCTGGCGGGTGTTACCATCCACGAGAACGGCCAACGGGATCCCGGCGGCAATGGGCAGATTTTCGCTGTTCCAGAGGGTGGGCTGCCCGAATCGGTCTTCGGTAATCAGCAGCGGCTGGACGGAGCGGGGCAGAAATAGGCGCGCCACATCGGCCACCACTTGGGGGTCGTAGCCCACCGAGCCGCGCAGGTCGAGGACAATGCCCTGGCTGTAGTCTTGGGTGTAGAGGGTTTGGCGGATCTGCTGAGCCGTGGCTGGGGTGAGATCCGGCACTGCCAAATAAACCTGGCGCGGGCCAATCCCGCGGGCTTGTACGGGAGGACGGGGACGGTTGAGCAAGTCCTTGAAAGCTTGCGGATCCCAGAAGCGATCGGCGGGATCCCCATACTCCCGCAGGATCTCTTGAATGAACTCGTACTCCACCTCAATGGGGGGGCGGGGATCCCCGTAGCTTCGGGCCAACAGGCGGGTGTAGAGGTCGTTGTAACTGACTGCGGCAGCTTGGTTGCCTGCACCCAAGGACTCGTTGATGAACAATCCCACCAGATGGCGGAGATCCAGCCCGACCGGCTCACGGGGAGGCGAAGGGGCTGCCGGGATCCCTGGATCGGGAAACGAACCTTGGGGATCAGAGGGCATGATGGGCACAGGAGGCAAGGCCGATTGGCCCACAGCGCTGCCGGGCGAGATCCCGGCGATCAGGGTGAGGATCCCCCAAGCCCCAAGTACGCGCGCAAATCCCTTCATGGCAGCCTGCCCTCTTGCAGATGTTGCGAATAGGATAAACCCTAAACGCTCCCCTTTGCCACTGCCAGCAGTGGTAGATATCTATTTTTTGCGACTTGGAACACTAGGGGCTGCGCCCCCTTGCTTTTGAAGGAAATGCCCTCAGCCAGAAAATCCCCAGCGCATTCACTTGCCTTTTTTGTCCTTTTTGTTCGGCTTGGGCTTTTCTGCTGCCGGGATCTCTGTAGCGGTCTCTGCCGCTTTCTCCTCAACTGGGAGCGTTGCCTCTGCCGCAGAGGCTGAGACGGTTTCAGCAGGGGATGCTTCTACAGCCTTTTCTGTAGCTGGCTCGGCTTCCGCAGCTGCAGCTTCTCCATCCGTTTCCGCCCCCGTAGCCGTCTCTGATGAGGATTCAACGGCCTCAGGGATCCCAGATACCTCTGCTTCTGGCCCATCGGCCTCAAACTCGGCCTCTGGCACTTCAACCTTCTCCTCCGAGACTGCCAAAGAAGTGGGCGCCTGGGTTGGATTCCCCTCGCTATCGACCCAGTTGACCGTAGTTTGCGACTTCAGCCAGGCCATCACCTTGTCGGTCAGCAAGCCTTCATAGACGGCTTGGCGTACTCGTTCCCGATCCAGCTTTTGGCCTTGCTGGGCATAGGCCGCCATCACCTCTTCCACCTCCACGTCCAACTCCGTGGAACCTACGGCAATTTGCTCTTGCCGAACGATGGCGCTCAGGGCCAAGGTGCGCCGCAGCCGGTCGATGGCTTCGGGTCGGTGGCGCTCTTTCAACTGGTTAAGGGTTTCGGGAGGCAACTCGGACAAGAACTTACGGAGCTCCCCCGGCTTGATGCCTTCCTGCCGCAGGGCCTGGAGACTCTGGGCCAGCAGTTGTGTCGTTTCTTGTTCGATGAGGGTTTCCGGCAAATCCACCTCAGTAGTCTCCAAGATGGCGTTGAGGATGGCGGTTTCGAGGTTCTCCTCGGATTGTCTCAGGGCATCCTGTTCGAGGCGCTTTTGCAGGTGTTCCCGCAACTCGGCTACCGTTTGAAAGCTGCTGATCTCTTGCACAAAGGCATCATCCAATTCGGGCAGCTCTTTGGCCTTGATCTCCCTCAGGCAGACAGTGAAGGTAACCGTTTTCCCGGCCAACTCTTTTCTGAAGTAGTCGTCGGGGAAGGTGGCTGCGATCTCCTTGGTTTCGTCGAGCTGCATGCCCACGATGCCCGCCACAAAACCGGGGATGAAGTTGTCTTCCTTGAGTTCCAGCTGGAAGTCCTGGGTGGTCATCTCGTCGAGGGAATTGCCTTCTGCATCGCGGGCCTCAAAATCGATCACCACCACATCCCCCAACTGAGCAGGCCGATCTTCTACCGGCAGGAGGGTGGCCCGCTGATCCCGCCACCGGTCGATGAGCTGGTCAATTTGTTCAGGCTTGACGTCAACGCGGGTTGCCGTAACGGTCAGCCCTTTGTATTGGCCAACGCGAGCTTCAGGGTACACCTCAACGTATCCCGAGAAGCTGAAGTCTGCCTCGGGGTTGAACTGAGCCAAGAGCTGCCCCACCTCGTCATCCAGCTCGAACCGACTGATGGGGGTGAGCCGAGCTTCCTTGAAAGCCTGTTGAATGGCCTCGCTGATCAGGTCATCGACAGCACTGGCCAGGATGCGCTCGCGGCCCACCTGACGCACAACAAGATTGCGGGGGGCCTTGCCCTTGCGGAATCCCGGAATCTGGATATTCTGCTCCAGTTGACGCAAGGTTTTTTCGTAGGAGCGCTTCACCCGGTCGGCTTCTACCACGATTTTGAGGCCAACCCGGCTGCCAGGGCGTTTTTCTTGTGTGACCTGCATAGGAAGTATGAGCTAGGGAGAGGGGCAAGTAGAAGTTCAATTCTACCTCAACGGCCTGTGGGTCAACCTGGAGATTCTAGGCAGGGGATCCCTCGGTGGCCACTTCTTTCACATCCTGGATGTCCTCTTGGGGTTCGGCACGCTTGCTGGGAGGCAGTTGCTTCACTTTGGCTTCCAGCTCCACCACCATTTCCTTGAGTTCGGTGATGGTGACCTCCTTCTCCTGCAGTTGCCGATTTTTTTCCCGGGCTTCGATGCTGAACTGTACGCGCATCCAGAGGCTATACAGCCAGGCGAGGGCGGCCCCAATCCCGG
>NZ_JANSHW010000733.1:0-549 GCF_047461815.1 Synechococcus sp. R6-10 | reverse complement strand
GTCCACCAGCCTGCCCGAAGAGGCGCAGTTGGCGTTCCTGCGCACGCTGCCAGGGCTGGAAGAGGTCGTGATGCTGCGCCCAGGCTACGCGGTGGAGTACGATATGGTCTACCCCGACCAGCTGTACCCGACGCTGATGACGAAGGCGGTGCGCGGGCTGTTTCTGGCGGGGCAGATCAACGGCACCTCGGGCTACGAGGAGGCGGCGGCACAGGGACTGGTAGCAGGCATCAACGCCGCGCTGTGGGTGCAAAACCGCGAGCCGCTGGTGCTGGAGCGTTCCAACAGCTACATCGGCGTGCTGATTGACGACTTGGTGACCAAGGGCGTGGAAGACCCCTATCGGATGCTGACAGGTCGGGCGGAGCATCGGCTGCACCTGCGCCACGACAACGCCGACGAACGGCTGACCCCCATCGGGCGCGCCGTCGGGCTGGTGGACGACACGCGCTGGGAGCGCTACCTGCGCCGACGCGAGGCAATCGAGCGCGAACTGGAGACCCTGCGGATGCTGGAGGTCAGCGGGCGACACAATCCGCAGTTGCAGGC
>NZ_JANSHW010000732.1:0-3377 GCF_047461815.1 Synechococcus sp. R6-10 | reverse complement strand
GCCAAACCGCCTAAAGCTCAGTAAATTCAGCAAAGTTCAGGGTTTTGGGGGTTAGAGGCATGCTCCCACAGGAGCCGTCGCAAGGGGATCTCGCCGGCAAACGGGAGCGCCAGAAGGGATCCCAAGCAGGCCGGGGACAGCTTTTACAATTGGATAAGGTTGGCAACACGATTGTTGGGGAGCTGAGCCTTGAGCACCGCCGTCTTACCTGCTGCTCCTTTGGTGGATACTCACGTCCACCTCAATTACCCCGATTTTGCCGCGGATCTGCCCCAGGTGGCCGAGCGCTGGCGTCAGACGGGGATCCGGCGTTTGGTGCATTCTTGTGTAACACCGGCAGAATTCCCCCAGTTGCAGGCCATTGCCGACCAGTATCCGGAAGTATTTTTGTCGGTGGGGCTGCACCCTTTGGAGGCGGGCCAGTGGCAGCCCGATTTGGCCGAAAAGATCACCCACCTGGCCGCCAGCGACGAGCGAGTGGTGGCTATCGGGGAGACGGGCCTGGATTTCTACAAGTCCAACCCGGCGGATATCGAGCGGCAAAAAGAATCCTTCTGGGCCCAGATTGCCATTGCCCAAGCGCAGGATCTGGCGTTGATCGTCCATTGCCGCGAGGCGGCAGCAGCCACCTACGCCATCCTCAAGGAGGCCATGGCCACGGGGGGGCCAGTGCGGGCGGTGATGCATTGCTGGAGCGGATCCCCGGAGGAGACGCGGCTGTTTGTCGAGCTGGGCTGCTTCATTAGCTTCAGCGGCATTGTCACTTTCAAAAATGCCGAGACTGTCCGCCGGTCGGCCTTGGAGGTGCCCCTATCCCAGCTTTTGGTGGAAACCGATTGCCCTTTTCTGGCTCCCACCCCCTTCCGCGGCAAACGCAATGAGCCGGCTTACGTGCAGCGGGTGGCCCAAACCTTGGCGGAGCTGCTTGGGATCCCACCGGAAAAACTGGCAGAAGAAACCAGCCAGAACGCTGCTCGCCTGTTTCGGTTGCCTCTCCCCTAGCTCTTTGCTTGACATACTCCCTGCCCCATAGGGTGAGGATTCTGGTTGCTGGTATCGCTTCGCAACGCTACGCGAACAGAGACAGCTCCCCTCCACGACAGCGGTGCTTATCTCCCCAGTCATTCCCCCATGCTTTGGGGTACCTTTGCAGACCACAACAAAACCTATCTATTTATGGCTTTTTCAGTTTAGAGTGAGACGCCTGAGCTATTGAGAAAAACCTTTGGCCACTCAACATTTAGAGTTTTAGGTATGGGCGCAGTGTCCTAGTTTGAATTGAAATGACCATATTTAGGTTGGATCCAGTCGTTAGATTGTTGGGCTTAGGGCCTACGAACCAAGCTGGGAAGGATCCTTGGGTTGCCGTCTTTAACTTTTTCTTTAACTTTTCTTTTGAGCCCGCTTACCTTTCTCAAAGACATCCTATGCTGGAAAAAAGGGATGTATCTCTAGATACTTCCCGTTAATCCCAGGGGCTAGGGGCTTGCAACTATGGATACTGAAACGTGGGCTGCCGCAGCTCGACCCAGCCGAGATGCCCTCATCAACCGCATCACCCACCAGATTCGGCAATCCCTGGAGCTGGATCAGATCCTGAGGGCGACGGTGGAGGAGGTGCGCGCCTTTTTGGGTACGGATCGGGTGAAGGTTTACCGCTTTGATCCCGAAGGTCACGGAACGGTGGTGGCGGAAGCACGAGGCGGGGAGCGGCTGCCCTCGCTCTTGGGGCTGACTTTTCCGGCAGGGGACATTCCCGAGGAGGCGCGGCGGTTGTTTCGCCTAGCTCAGGTGCGGGTGATTGTGGATGTGGAGGCGCAGAGCCGTTCCATCAGCCAGCCGGAGTCCTGGGGGTTGTCTGCTAGGGTTCCTCTGGGCGAGCCGCTACAGCGGCCCGTGGATCCCTGCCATGTTCACTATTTGAAATCCATGGGGGTGGCCTCTTCCTTGGTGGTTCCCCTGATGCATCACCAGGAGCTATGGGGGCTGTTGGTCTCCCATCATGCTGAGCCTCGTCCCTACTCCCAAGAAGAGCTGCAGGTGGTGCAGTTGCTGGCGGATCAAGTTTCCATTGCCATTGCTCAGGCGGAATTGCTGGAGCAGGCGCGGCAGAAGGCGCAGCAGGAACGCCTCATCAACCAAATTGCTGCCCTGGTTTATTCGCCCCTACACCCGGAGACGACCTTGACTACGGTGCTGGAGCAGCTTGCTGCCGGTTTGCAGGGGATCGGGGCGCGGCTGCGGATCCACTTTATGGGCGCAGATACCCTCTGTTGTCATGGCGTGCAACCCCCGGCCAGCTACGACACCTGGCTACAGGAGCAGCTCGGAAGGGCCGGAGGAGCGGGGGGCTGGGTCAAGATGTGGTCGCTATCCCACTTGGAGAAATGGCCGGAGCTGCAAGAGCAGATGAAGCAGACGCCCATTCGTGGCCTGCTGATGGTACAGCTTGTCTGGAATGACCAGCCCGTGGGCTGGCTGAGCGTGTTTCGCGCGGCCATCTGCCAAGAAACCCACTGGGCGGGTTACCGTTGGTTTGCTCAGGGGGATCCCAGACAAGAACTGCCTTTGATCTCTTTTGCTGCCTGGCGGGAGCTGAAAATTGACGAGCCTAAGGCTTGGTCAGCTGCAGAGCAAGAGCTGATGAGTCGGGTCGGGGTACATTTGGCCCTGTCCATTACGCAAAATCAGCTCTACCGGCAGTTGCAAACCCTCAACGCCCGTCTGGAGCAGGAGGTGCAGGAGCGGACGGCGGCCCTGCAGCGATCTCTGGCTATGGATGCCCTCTTGCAGCGGGTCACCGACCAGGTGCGCAGCAGTTTGGAGGAAGCCCAGATCCTGCGGGCAGTGGTGCAGGAGTTGGCTCTGGGGTTGCCCATTCAAGGTTGCGATCTCTGTCTCTACGATTGGGCAGCCGGCCAAGCCACGGTGCGCTACGAATACACCTCTGCCCTACCGCCCGTCGGCGGGATCACCCTGACCTTGGCCGACTACCCCGATCTTTACCGGCACCTGCAAGGGGGTCAAGCGGTGCAATTCTGCCACTTGCCTGGGCAGGGCTGGATCCCCCGTCGGGAAGGGCTGACCCTGCTGGTGTGCCCGCTGCGGGATGACCAAGGGGTGCTGGGGGATCTCTGGCTGGCGAAGCCGGCAGCCGAGTGCTTTGATGAACTGGAGGTGCAGGTGGTGCAGCAGGTGGCGGATCACTGCGCCATTGCCATCCGCCAGGCCCGCCTCTACCAGGCTTCTGTGCAGCAAATTGGTGAGCTGGAGCGCCTCAACCGCCTCAAAGACGATTTTTTGAGCACAGTCTCCCATGAGCTGCGCACCCCCATCACCAACATGAAGATGGCCATCCAACTGCTGAAAACCGCCCG
>NZ_JANSHW010000731.1:0-843 GCF_047461815.1 Synechococcus sp. R6-10 | reverse complement strand
GGTCATTCCCTCACCCCCAAGGAGAAAGCAGGGCCAGGGAGCAAAACCTTTAGGCCAGCAGACCTCGGGCCAGCAAACCCGCCCCCCCTCCCATCAACACCAACAGCCAAGTGGGCTGGCGAAAGCGCATCAAGGCAATGAAGGCCGCTACCCCGATCCCCAAAGCCACCAGCGAAGCGGGAGTTGTTTGTTGTAGCAGCGCATTTTGGGCCAAGGGCACTGTAGCCGCAGCAACAGCCCCCAGGGCCGTTGGGGTAATTGCCTGCAGGGATCCCTTCACCCAAGCATTGTGCCGTATGCGCAACAGAACCGGAGCTGCCAGCAAAATAAAGGCAAAAGAAGGGGCAAAGATGGCCACTGTTGCCGTCAGAGCCCCCAGCACCCCTGCCACCTTGTAGCCGATAAAGGCTGCCGTCAGCACCACCGGGCCAGGAGTAAATTGCCCAATGGCCACCCCATCCAAGAACTCTGTCGGCGTCAACCAGCCCAACTGATCCACCACCTCGTCGGCGATGAAGGGGATGATCACCAGCCCTCCCCCGAAGATGGTGCCGCCTACTTTCAGGAAAAACAAGGTCAAAGGCCAGAAATAGGCACCAATCCGCTCCAGACCCCAAAAGCTGCTCAGGATAAGGGTTTCCGGTGGAACCGTGGCCACTACCGTCTGGGCCAACGTCAATACTGGCCAAGGGAGTAAAATCGGGATCCCCGATAGTGGGCCTTTTTTGGGCCCATACAGCAGCAGCCCCACCAGAGCCGCCAGCCCGAACAGCAACAGGATATTCACCCCCCCAATCAGCAGCAGGGCAAAGGCCGCCACCGCGATCAGCCCCCGGCTCCAAT
>NZ_JANSHW010000730.1:0-720 GCF_047461815.1 Synechococcus sp. R6-10 | reverse complement strand
ACGGGCGCATACGCCTACTCGATGAGCAGCCAATACAACCGCTACCCGCGCCCTGCGATGGTCGCCGTTGCTGGGGGTACGGCGCGGGTGATTGTGGAACGCGAGACCTACGCCGATGTCGCCCGCATGGATTCGGTAGCCCCGCAAATCGGCGAGGGGAGGTGAGCGACTTCAGAGTCGCTTATTATGCAGCACGTTCGGTGTTATCTGCGACCCAGCGTCTTAGCGTTGCCTGGAGCGCGTCCAGTGTCAGCGGTTTGCTTAGATAATCGTCCATACCCGCTTCAAAGCAGACCTCACGGTCGGACTGCATTGCGTTCGCCGTGAGTGCAATCACAATCTGATGATTGCCTGTTTGCTGTTCGCGTTGGCGCAGTAGGCGCGTTGCAGTTAGCCCGTCCATCACGGGCATTTGCATATCCATCAAAACAATGTCGTAGGAAGCGCACGCTAACCTCTCTAATGCTTGCTGTCCGTTCTCCGCCACATCCACCGCGCACCCCAGCTTCTGAAGCATGCGTATTGCTACCTTCTGATTGACAGGATTGTCTTCCACCAACAGCACGCGGACACCCTTCAGTTCGTAAGCGCTTCGCGACGAATTGTCCTGCTGCGCGTCCACGCGCTCTGTTGCACTCTCTTGCACAATAGGGAGCGGTACCTCGAACCAGAAGCAGCTCCCCAGATTAGGTTGGCTAAAAACCCCGATTTTTCCCCCCA
>NZ_JANSHW010000729.1:0-981 GCF_047461815.1 Synechococcus sp. R6-10 | reverse complement strand
CTAAGGTCTTCTTGACGCTTTGAGCCGGGAGATCTTGCTGGGTTGCCCGTCTGAGAACCTGGCCCTTCACAGCCTGGTTGTAAACCCCGCCGGAGGCAGAGCGGGCGGGACGGAGTCCTCACAAAACCGAGTGAGGCAGGCGACCCTCTGCCGAGCCGTTGGCTAAGGCCCTGCCAGAGCGTGAGTTGCCCGCTTGTAGGCTTCCTCCAGCGTCTCTGCCAAGGTGGGGTGAACGTGCACCAAGCCGGCCAGTTCTCGCACCGTGGCCCGGCGAGCAATGGCCTGAGCTGCCTCGTGAATCAAATCCGCCGCATGGGGCCCGAAGATATGGGATCCCAGCAGTAGGCCGGTGCTCTTGTCAAAGACCAGCTTGACCATGCCCTCTGTCTCTCCCGAAGCAATGGCCTTGGAGTTGCCGCCAAAGTAGGTGCGCACCGTGCCCACGCTGTAGCCTTCCTCCTTGGCCTGAGGTTCGGTCAGCCCCACAAAACCCATTTCCGGGTGGGTGAACACCGCGGCCGGGATGCTGAGGTAGTCCATGTAGGCAGTACGGCCACAGATGTTTTCCACGGCCACTCTCCCCTGAGCTGCCGCCGCGTGAGCCAACATCATTTTGCCGGTCACATCCCCAATGGCCCAGAGGTGAGGCAAATCGGTGGCCATGCGGCTATCGACAGGAATAAACCCCCGTTTGCCGGTGTCGATGCCCAGCTCGGCCAAGCCCAGCCCCTCTGAGACCGGGATCCGACCGGCAGCCACCAAGCAGCCATCCACCTGCAGCGTCTCGCCGTTGGAGAGGTGAATCGTTACTGGCTGGCCAGGGATCACCTGCTTGGCCGTGATCCCCACGTAGGTCTGGATTTGCCTGGGCTTAATCAGCACCCGCTGGGCCAGGCGGGCAATATCGGGGTCAAAGGCCGGCATCAGGGTCTCCAGGGCTTCGATGAGGATGACCTGGGATCCCAAGGCAGTGTAGATGTC
>NZ_JANSHW010000728.1:0-805 GCF_047461815.1 Synechococcus sp. R6-10 | reverse complement strand
GCAGTGTTCCAAGCAACCTACCCGCGCAGGGGGAGCCGTATCCCGTTCCTCGCGCTGCTGCCCGAATTCGTGACCGCCTGCCGTAAGTACGGTATCGAAACCGTGCTGCACAAAACGCGCCTGTACCGTGAGCAGCAGGACGCCCTCGCGAAACTCACGAACGGGCGCGCGGGCACAGGCACGCGCTTTGTGATGACGGTCGAGAACTTCCTCCGCAAGCTGCACGAGATCAACGCTCCCAAAGAGCGCGAATGCGAACGCGAACGCGCCGTGCAGATACTCGCCGAACTGCTGGGAGCATACTTTGGGGCGGACCTAGGCGAGACAGCGGCGTTCCTTGCCACTTTGGAGCCATCGGTCGTTCAGGACTTCGCAACCGATCCAGAGCGTAAGCGCGCGCTGGGGCAGTACCCTGATTATGATTCGGCGCGCCGATACCTTACGGGAATCTCTGAAATGCGCCGTAATGGGGGGCTGGTGGCTGTGAACGCTGCCAAGCCTGAGCCTCCCCCTGAGCCTGCGCCGAACGCTGCGTCTGCGCCCGTGCAACTTCGCCCCGAAACCCTCGATGCCATTCTGAGCGAGCTGCAACGGCACGGGATCATACGCCCCGAAGACGCCCACGCCACGCGCGAACGGCTGGAGCGCAACCCCCTATACGCCATGATGATCGGACACGCGCTGAACGCAGGCAATCACGAGAGAGCGAGCATGCTACTCACGCACCTGCGCTGCTGATGGCAATCGCCCTCTGAGCCTTCCCCCACGCGAGCCGCTGCCCACTCGCGCCGATGGCGCGCGCCTG
>NZ_JANSHW010000727.1:0-537 GCF_047461815.1 Synechococcus sp. R6-10 | reverse complement strand
ATCGGCGTGCTGCGACGGCTGGTGCGCCACCTGCTGAGCAACCCTAGCGCGGTGTTCAGCATCAACAAGTTCTACAACGACCTGCGTTCGCAAGGCGTCTCGGTCAGCAAGGACACCCTCCACACCCTGCTGGGACATCTGGAGGATGCCTTCCTGATCCGCACCGTGCCGTTTTTCGCCTACTCACAGGCGCAGCAGCGGGTACATCCGCGCACGGTGTATCCGATAGACACGGGCTTTATCCCCTTCTACACCGCGCCGCGCCCCTTCCCTGTCGGGCACGCCTTGGAGACCTGCGTGCTACTGGAACTGCTGCGGCGCAAAATGGAGGTGTCGTACCTACGCACTGCCTCTGGATACGAGGTGGACTTTGTCGCGTTCAGCCCCGATGGAGCCGTCCTGCTGATTCAGGCGTGCGCCGACTTGTCAGATTCGGCGACTCATGCACGCGAAGTGCGCGCCTTACTGGACGCTGCCTCACAGTTCCCGAACGCGAGTCTGCACATCATCACACTTGAGACCGCCCCGCCCCCCGCC
>NZ_JANSHW010000726.1:0-585 GCF_047461815.1 Synechococcus sp. R6-10 | reverse complement strand
TCGCCCTGTCAGGTGGCGCGTGGCAATAATCACGCCGTCCACCTCCACTTCCACTAAAGCCGCCTTGAGACCGCCCAGTTGAATCGCCAAGCGGTTCGCGTCTCCTTTGCGCACTTGCGAGGCAAACTGCGGCTGCCAAGTGGCGATAGCCGTCGACGAAAGCCCCGTCAGCGCCAGTAGGCTCAACATCCGTTTCCGACTGTCCATCGTTTGACCTCCGTATCGGCGCGTGGTCTATCCCTTGCCGCGCGTTCAATTCGTCCAATTCGCCATTTCTGGGGAATTCCTGCCGAATTGGGGGCGAATTTGCCCCGAAATTCCCCCAGACTCTTGACTTTTCGGGTCGCCATCGTATACACTAATCATGTCCGCAGGGGAGCGCTGGACGGACACGACAGAGCGCAGGCGTTGGAGATGAGGCAGTGGGCGAAGGATGACCGACCTTCAACGGCGCGACTCCCAGTGGGCGTCTAAACACCGACGGAGGGATACAGGCATGGCGATGATGGACAATCAGTACGCACACGAGGACTCGATTCTGTGTACGACCTACATGGCGGATGAGGAACTCGTGTTCTACGCGAA
>NZ_JANSHW010000725.1:0-573 GCF_047461815.1 Synechococcus sp. R6-10 | reverse complement strand
CCCATGCGCGCTGGTGCTGACGGGCGTCAGCACGCGCGACGACCTCGCCTGCGCCCCGCTGGAACATCTCCCGCAGTGGGCGCTGAACGACCTGAGCCAGCTGCTCGGCGACGCTGTCGAAAACCTCTTGATTCACGCGCCCTAAGTGGGGTATAATCCCTTGTGCTGCACCGAGGGGCGGTAGCTCAGCTGGGAGAGCGCTTGCATGGCATGCAAGAGGTCGGCGGTTCGAATCCGCTCCGCTCCACCAAGTGCGCGGTTAGCTCAGTGGTAGAGCACTTCCTTGACGTGGAAGGGGTCGGAGGTTCGAGTCCTCCACCGCGCACCATTTCACGGGGCGTGGCGCAGTATGGTAGCGCGCCTGCTTTGGGTGCAGGAGGTCCCCGGTTCGAGTCCGGGCGCCCCGACCATTACTTGCGTGCGCGTTGCTTGGCGTCCACAATCACCCCGTCGAAGATGGCGACATTCGATTTGACTTTGCAGTCGCGCCCGACGACGCAGCGCACCAGCATCGTGTCGCGCATCACGGTCGCGCCGTCCCACAGGATGCTCTCCTGCACGACCGCGCTCTCC
>NZ_JANSHW010000724.1:0-572 GCF_047461815.1 Synechococcus sp. R6-10 | reverse complement strand
GCATCGCGCAGGTAAAGATGCCAGCGGGCCACATCGATGTAAACTTCTTTACCAATGGCAGCAGCTAATTGCTCAATGTCTGGGTTGCTGGGCACTTTGGCCATCGCTCAGCTCCGTTGGGGGTTGCGTCTGCCCTTGCTCAATCATAGCCTGAACCCAAGGGATCCTCAGGGAGGGCTGGCAGCCGAGCGGTCGGGTAGAGGTAGGGCGAAGTTCTCTTGCAACTGCCGCAGCATCAACAGGTGTTCCAGAGCTAGGCGATCCCGTTCTGTCCGCAACTGGCTCAGTTGGGCCTGAATTTGGCGGATATCGGCCTCGTCGGAGTCCCAGGTTTGCAAAAGGCGGTAGAGGCGCTCTTGTTGGTTGGCAATTTGCCGGTTTAGGCGGGCTAGACGGCGGCTGAACTCCACATCCATTTCCTCTGCCAGCTCGGGATCCGGCAGCAGGGCCAAGCGATCCCAATGGATGCCCAGGTCGGCCAAGCTTGGCGGGGGCGGATCCAACTCCTTGAGAAGGGGGAAGTCCGGAAAGGGCGATAGCTCCGTCTTGGGAGGGGCCCATTGGTTTTGATC
>NZ_JANSHW010000723.1:0-1773 GCF_047461815.1 Synechococcus sp. R6-10 | reverse complement strand
AATCCGTACTGAACATATTATACATTATTTTCAGTATAGTTGAGCTTATTATTGACTAGAGTCATGCTCCTGGCCAGCAGCTTTCGGTAGTCCTGGAGCTGGCCTGCCAGTCCCCTTTACAGAGCGAGCTGTAGGCTTCACCTCTGGGCTAGCTGTGGAGCGCCAAGGGAATAACTACACAGGTTGTTGCCCACCTACAATGGCCCGACAGCGAATGTAGGGGCCGCCCGCATCCACCTTGGCCGGTTGACCCTTGCCACAATGGCCGGATCCCAAGTCCCACAGGAAGTCCCGCGAGACGGCATCCACCGATTGCAGCACCTCAAAAGCATTGCCGGTGATGGTGACACCGCGCAGCAACTCCGCCAGCTTGCCATCGCGAATGCGGTAGGCCCGCTCCACGCCAAACATAAACTCGCCGGTGGAGTCCGCCTGCCCGTTCCTGGCCCCATCCAGGAAGTAGCCATCGGGAGTGCTGGCGATGATTTCCTCTAGCGTTTGGGATCCGGGTTCAATGAAGGTGTTGCGCATGCGGATCAAAGGCTCATCGGCGTATTCCCAGGCGCGGGCATTGCCGGTGGGCTCCACCCCAAAGTGGGCGGCAGTTTCGCGGTTGTGGAGATAGCTGACCAGAATGCCGTTTTGGATGATGGTGGTGCTTTGGGTAGGAACGCCCTCGTCGTCCACAGGAAGGGTTCCCCCTGCCCCTGGCATAAACTCCGAATGGCCGGAGTCTTTGAGAGTAACCAAGTCGCTGGCCACCCGCTGCCCCAGCTTGCCGGCAGCCACAGAACCCGCCAGGACAAAATCCGCCTCGACCGTGTGGCCAATGGCCTCGTGCACCAACAGCCCCACGATGGAAGGCGACAGAATAACCGTGGCCCATCCCCCTTCTGCGTAGCCTGCGGACAATAAATCAACCGCGGTAGCAGCCGCCTTTTCCGCCATCTGCAAGGGATGCGAGCGGAACAGGCAATCCCATCCCCCTGTTACCCCAATGGCCTCGGAGCCACTGCTGAGCTGGCCGGCAGCTTCGGCCACCGCCTGAACTCGCAGCTCGGGGCGCACCAGACGAAAGGCCACATCCGCCCCATCGGTGGTGACGATGGCTTTTTCCTCGTAAATCTCGTTGTAGGTGCAACTGGCGGAGCTAATTTGGCGAGAGGCCTGCCGGGCCTGCGCCTCGGTTTCCAGAGCCAACTGGATCTTCGCCTCCAGCGGCTTATTCAGCACCTCCTCCACACCGGGCTCGCAGAACTCCCCTTGGGCCAGCCGCACACTGGGCAGGGATCCCAGCTTTTGTTTGCGGTAGTCGGCGCTGGCTTGGGCGGCACGGCGAGCTTCAGCGATGGCCTCCCGAACGGCAGCCGGCGAGGGATCCCCGGTGGCAGCAAAGCCCCAAGTGCCGGCCTCCAACACCCGCACCCCCACTCCGGAACGGCGACGAACCGCGGTGCGCTCAAGGCGGCCCTTCTCGGCAGTGATGCTGCGGAACACCTTGCTGTGGTAGCGCAGTTCCACAAAGCCAGAGCAGTCCCGAAGGATGTCGCGCAGAAGGTCTCGCATAGCAACAGGGAGATGGGTGTAGTCCTCAGTCCAGCATAGCCCGATCCTGGAAAGTCGATGAGCTGCCACGCCGAGTAAACTACCCGGCACCCGCGCTATGCGCAGGGTGCGGGCTTTATCCCAATCCCTAGCTGACCCAGAGGACAGCTAAGTTTCGGAATTTCAGGCGAGTTTACAGTCGCCCCAAGGAGAGAGATCACCTGAGCA
>NZ_JANSHW010000722.1:0-884 GCF_047461815.1 Synechococcus sp. R6-10 | reverse complement strand
GCACGGCTTGCCTGCCCTGTCGCCGTGCATGCAGCCACGAGTGGCGCGGACACTTTCGGCTCAGCGTCCTTTCATCGGCGGCGGGGTAGGTGCGCTGTCAGGCGTGCCTGCGGGCACGACATCGGGCGGTGGACCGACCTCCTCCACCGTTGGCTGCCCTTGCACAGGCTGCGGGTACGCGCTCGCAGGAATCTCGCCCGTAGACTGACCGCGCGTGTATTGCCACACAGCCAGCCCAATCGCCAGTGCAATCACCACTACCAACGCCACGACCAGTATCGGTTTGTTCTCTTTCCGCATGGCATGCCGCCTCGCTGGGTGTGCATCAGTAATAGTCATCCATGTCCCACATATACTTCTCGGGGTCGAGGATGAAACCGTTCATGCAGGGGCGCGGGTCGCAGCCAACGGTCAGCTGGCTGGGCGTGAAGGCTTTGGTGTGTCCATCGGCGAAGGCGACGACCATGCGTTCGCGGCGATGCCACGGCCATGTGCCGCCCAGCTCCAACCAGCGGCACCAGCCCCGCGCTTGTTGCAACAGCCAGCCCGCACCTTGCCAGTCGGAGCAGCCACAGTAAATGCCGTAGCTATACCAGCGCGTCGCGCGACTGGGGGTATACAGCATCGTGAAGGTGTCCACCGACTGACCCGTGCTGGGATTGCGCCAGAATCGGCACGGGGGCATAATCACCCAGTTGCCGCCGCCAATCGGCTGACCCGTCGCTGGATCGCGATACCAGATGCTGTCCACAAATAGAATTGTGTTCGCGGGCATCTTGATACGCGCCTCGTGCGTAGGGTTGTTGCGCCACCCATACAGGAAGTCCCCACAGCGATCGTAGCAGCCGACAGGCGAGAGGTAGGCATAGTTGTAGCCGAGATTG
>NZ_JANSHW010000721.1:0-881 GCF_047461815.1 Synechococcus sp. R6-10 | reverse complement strand
AAACTTATATCTATTAGAGGGTTACACTGAGGCACAAATTGCTGCAGTGGTGGACACTACGCAGCAAGCGGTCAGTAAGCGATTGAAGCGAATAGTTGCCCAGATTCGAGAGGCACTAGGAGTAGAGCAGTAAAAGGCATAGTGATTTCTGTTTGCTCTGTTGCGAAGAGAGGTTCCGCACCCTGCGGGGAGACCGAGCAGGGGCATGCATAAGTTCAGCCAAATCGGCGCATGAGCAGGGACCTGATGATAGACGGGCGTCTTCGCAACAGAGCAATTTCTGTTCCCAGGTTGTATTCTCAAGGGAGGGTTACTACATGTGTATGTAGCTGCCCGAAGCGGCAGACTTACAATGCATAGGAGGTAGAACATGCTATCACTGATTTATGCGTCGCTATTAAGTTTTGCGATGAGTGGGCAAACACCTTGTGAGTGTCCCAGCGGCTGGAGGGTTGGCATGCCTATTGTGGAGACGAGGGATTTCAATTCTGATGACTGTGATATATACAATATGGATTGGGAAATTGTCCCTGTGACGACCAACCAGTGGTTGTTCCACTACCAGAAGCAACGCCGATTTACCCTATAATTCGGGTAATAAGTGCCTATGCGTAGAGATTTAAACATCGCGCCCCCACCCCAACCCTCCCCGCCCGCGGGGAGGGAGCCGCGGCTCCTCCCCCGTCCACGGGGGAGGTTGGGAGGGGGGGCATGTTGAAAAACCAACGCATAGGCACTTATAGTGCGCATGGAGGTGAACAAAATGCACAGGTTGTTCGTGGTCGCTGCCATAGGGTGGGCAATCTTCGGCGGGTGGAGTCAGTCGCCGTTTGGTCGTCGCGGCGTTTTCGGAGCAGCAAACCGAAGCGGCGCGGGCTGCC
>NZ_JANSHW010000720.1:0-582 GCF_047461815.1 Synechococcus sp. R6-10 | reverse complement strand
GGCTGAAGCCGTGGTAACACACGGTGGAGGGCCGAACTGGTGACCGTTGAAAAGGTCTCGGATGAACTGGGGTTAGTGTGGTGAAATGCCAATCGAGCGCGGAGATAGCTGGTTCTCCCCGAAATGCATTGAGGTGCAGCCTCACGCGCTATGCTATGCAGGTAGAGCCACTGGATGGGCTAGGGGCCCTACCAGGTTACCGAACCCAACCAAACTCCGAATGGCATAGCAGGAAGCGTGGGAGTGAGACAGCGACGGATGAGCGCCGTTGTCAAAAGGGCAATAGCCCAGATCGCCCGCTAAGGTCCCTAAACACAGGCTAAGTGTGAAAGGATGTAGGGTCGCGTAAACAACCAGGAGGTTGGCTTAGAAGCAGCCATCCTTTAAACAGTGCGTAACAGCTGACTGGTCGAATGTGACCCTGCGCCGACAATGTAAGGGGGCTCAAGCCTGTTACCGAAGCGGCGGGTTCCCGCAAGGGAGCGGTAGGGGAGCGTTCTGCTCGCAGTGAAGGTGGAGCGGAAGCACCACTGGAGCGTGCAGAAGTGAGAATGCCGGCACGAGTAGCGAGAAGACGGGTGA
>NZ_JANSHW010000719.1:0-736 GCF_047461815.1 Synechococcus sp. R6-10 | reverse complement strand
GATGACCGCTCGTACTGGCACGGGAGACACCGCACAGGAGCGCGACCCGCAGGTGTTCGCCACCGTCGAAGAGGCGATCGAGATTGTCCGCAACGGGGGCATGCTGATCGTGGTCGACGACGAAGACCGCGAGAACGAGGGCGACTTCCTGATGGCTGCCGAGAAGGTCACCCCCGAAGCGGTGAACTTCATGGTGGTGCATGGGCGCGGGCTGCTCTGTTTGCCGACGGACGGCGCGCGGCTGGACGAGCTGGGCATCCCGATGATGACCAAAGCCATCACGGCGCAGTTCGGCACACCCATGGCGGAAGCCATCGACGCCCGCGAGGGCATCAGCACGGGCATCTCGGCATTCGACCGCGCCTTGACCATCCGCAAGTTCTGCGACCCAAGCGCCAAGCCCGACGACTTCGTGCGCCCTGGACATGTGTTCCCGCTGCGCGCTGCGCCTGGGGGCGTGCTACGCCGCGCAGGACACACCGAAGCTGCCGTAGACCTCGCACGGCTGGCGGGGCTGTTCCCCGCAGGCGTCATCTGCGAGATCCTGAACGAGGACGGCTCGATGGCGCGCATGCCGCAACTCATCGAAATCGCCCGCAAGCACGGACTGAAGATTCTGACGATTGCCGACCTCATCGCCTACCGCCGCCAACACGAGAGGCTGATTCGCCGCGCCGCGCCGCCCGTCTCGCTACCCACCAAGTACGGGCACTTCACGGTGTACGCCTACGAGTCG
>NZ_JANSHW010000718.1:0-636 GCF_047461815.1 Synechococcus sp. R6-10 | reverse complement strand
ATGCGCCCGTCAAAGTCTGTCGCGTCCACGATGCGCATCAGGTCTTGCACATCGTCCATGTGGGGCAGCGTAATCACCAGCAGTTTCGCCGTTGCGAGCGGCAGTCCCCGAATGAACTCTTGGTCTTCCGCCGTGCCGAACAGCGCGGGGATGCCGCTTGCCTGCATTGCGGCGACCGCCTCGGGGTCGTAATCTACCCCGATCGCGCGGATGCCCAGCGCGTGGTAATGATCCAGCACCAGCCGTCCTGTACGCCCCAGCCCGAACACAATCACTTCATACGGCGCGTCGTCCAACTCTTGCGCCTCGAACCGCTTCTCGGCGAACGGCTCCTTGCGCTCGAACGGCTTGAGGAACCGTTCCAGTCGCTTATACAACGGCTGCGAGTAGAGAATCATATAGGTGGAGAGCGCGATGGTAATCAGTCCGACCATCGTTGTGATGCTGAGCGCGTCTTGGCGCACATGCCCCAGCGACAGTCCCATCGCGATAAAGATAATCGAGAACTCGCTAATCTGCGCGACGGTCAGCCCCGCGAGGAAGCCCGTCTTGCGGCGGTAGCCCATCGTGCCCATAATCGCCATCACAATCAGCGGGTTGCCAATCAGCACGAACAGCGCGAGAATCAGCGCGGTC
>NZ_JANSHW010000717.1:0-3487 GCF_047461815.1 Synechococcus sp. R6-10 | reverse complement strand
GACTTTTGCCAAACCGCCTAAAGCTTAGTAAATTCAGCAAAGTTCAGGGTTTTGGGGGTTAGAGGCATGCTCCTCAGGAGGCGCGAGACTGGCGCGCTGCCTCCACCACCTGGGTAAAGGCCTCTGGATCCAGGAAAGCCAAGCGGGCCAACATTTTGCGGTTGAGCTGGATATTGGCTTTTTTGAGACCATCGATGAACTCGTGGTAACGCAGGCCCTGGGCACGGGTGGCCGCGTTGATGCGGGTAATCCATAGGCGACGAAAATCCCGCTTCTTGCGGCGGCGATCCCGGTAGGCGCTGCGCAAAGCCTTCATCACCTGCTGGTTGGCGGTGCGGAACAGCTTTGAACCAGCTCCCCGAAAGCCTTTGGCCAGCTTGAGGATCTTTTTGCGGCGCTTGCGGGCGACATTGCCCCGTTTGACTCTCATGGCAGTAACTCAATAGGAACTTGAACAAACTCAAACTGAAGGGTAGAAGCACTCCGTCCTGCTAACGGGATCGGAACTGCTGTCGCCAATGCCAGCCCCTGAAATCTTCTTGCCGGCGCGAGCGGGATCCCGGCTAGTGGGTGTTGGGCAACATCAGGCGCACATTGACCACATCCCGCTTGTCCACCAGGGCCACACCGGCCAATTTGCGTTTGCGCTTGCTGGTTTTGTGCTCCAGCAAGTGGTTGTGCCCGGCCCTGCGACGCATAAACTTGCCGCTGCCGGTCAGGCGGAAGCGCTTGGCTGCTGCCTTGCGGGTTTTGATTTTGGGCATGATGACAACCCCAGAATACGCGGGGCCAGAGCTAAAGGTCACAGCTTTCTAGGATAAGCCATAGAAGAACAAGAGGGCAAATGCCAAGGTTCGTCCCGCTGAGGCAAGGGAAAGGGGTCGAGAAACTCTCAGGAGACTGAGTTTTGAGGCTCCAGCAGCAGCACTTGCCAGCGCAGCAAGCGTTGCAGTTGCTCAAAGCTCAGGGGGCACTCTAGGCCAGCCTGGATCTCTTGGACGGTGCGGATCCCGTCCACCTGTTGGAGAAAGGCGAAGGCTTCTTCGCTCAGGGAGATGGCTTCGTAAGCATAGTTGAAAATGCTCCGCCCCGGCCACAGGCCCAGACAGGGGCTGAGGTGGGCAATGGCTGATGCTACACTTTCCGGGCTTGTCCATTCCCAGCAGCGGATGGGGGGCTTGCCGAGAAACAGCTCGTAGTGGGCTACCACCGGATCCAGCAGCTCGATCAGGCGATAGCGTTCCGGTTCCGGCAGCTGAGCCGCCTGAGCCAGCAGGGCCTCGTCCTGGCCCAACACCCGTTCCAGCCGCCAAAACTCCGGGTTGGAAAAGCGCAGAAACTGCAGTCCGGAAGCCCGGATTAATTCAAACAGAGTCTCGATGGTGTAGTCCACTTCCTGGGGGTGCAGGTACATATCGGCGAAGCATTCGTCGTCCACGTTCTCGATGGCCCAGCGGGCCCGTTCTTGCTGCTGGATGCGGTTGGTTTCCGGCAAGATCTCGAAAAGGCGGCGGCCCACCTGGAGACCCCTCTGCAATTGCTCCGCCGAGGCAAGGGTCTGGTGTTCAGAACCCGTTACTAGCAGGCGGATGGCCTTTTGCATGAGGCGGATTTCGTGGCGGCCCAGCTCACCATACACAAACAGGTGCAAGAGCCCGCCGGGAGCCAATTTGCCGGCCAAAGCCTGCAGCCCCGCTAGCGGATCGGGCAGGTGGTGGAGCACGCCCACGCAGTTGATGAAGTCAAACTGCCCCGGCAGCTGGTCGATGTCGTAGACGTTGAGCTGGCGAAACTGCACCGGCGGTGCCTGGGAAGCCCGACAACGGGCCTCGGCAATCTCCAGGGCGCGGCTGCTCAGATCAAAGGCCCAAATTTCTGCGTTGGGGTTTTGGTGGGCAATGTATTCTGTTCCCACTCCCGAGCCACAGCCCGCATCCAGAATGCGCACCTTGCGCCGACCCGGATGGGATCCCGTACAAAAGGCATGGGCCTGGGGCCAACTCCAGCGCCAATTCCACCCTGGCGGGGGAACAGTGCTGACGGGCTGCGGGGGGAAAGGGTAGAGCTCGTAGAGCTGCCGCACTTGGTTGAGGATTTGTTCGGCGCTGCAGGAGTTGGGCTGCATGGGCTATCTGTTGGCTGGCTCGGTTACCAGCAAGACTATAGTGACAATATCCCTCCTAAAGCTCCTGCTGGGCCCACTGTCATGAAAGTGC
This sequence comes from Synechococcus sp. R6-10, assembly GCF_047461815.1. NCBI lineage: Bacteria > Bacillati > Cyanobacteriota > Cyanophyceae > Synechococcales > Synechococcaceae > Synechococcus > Synechococcus sp. R6-10. Next base: position 1,271 of record NZ_JANSHW010000717.1, on the reverse strand, counting down.
TCCGCACCGCTAGCGCGAACGCTTCTGCTCATCCTCTACAGACCGGCCTCACCTTCGACTGGATCAGGCTGACGGCTGAGCTCAAAAAGATTCTGGATCCCCAGCGGGTGATCAGCAAGCCGGAGGAGCTGCTGGTTTACGAATGCGATGGGCTGGTCAGCTACCGGCAAAGGCCGGCGCTGGTGGTGCTGCCCCGCACAACAGAAGAGGTAGCGCAGGTGGTGAAGCTGTGCAGCCGCTACCAGGTGCCCTTCGTGGCGCGGGGATCCGGTACGGGCCTCTCAGGGGGAGCCCTGCCGGTGGAAAATAGCGTCGTCATTGCCACCACCCTGATGAAGCAAATCCTGGAAATCGACCTGGACAACCGCTGCATGGTGGTACAGCCGGGGGTCATCAACACTTGGATTACCCAGGCCGTTGCCGCCCAAGGCTACTTTTATGCGCCGGATCCCTCTAGCCAGTCGGTTTGCTCCATCGGAGGTAATGTGGCGGAGAACTCCGGCGGTGTCCACTGCCTCAAGTACGGCGTAACAGCCAATCACATTCTCGGCCTGACGGTGGTGCTGCCGGATGGGGAGGTGGTGTGCTGGGGAGGCAAGATCCCGGAGATGCCCGGCTACGACTGGGTGGGGCTGTTTGTGGGATCCGAGGGCACTCTGGGCATTGCCACCGAGATTACCCTGCGCTTGGTCAAGGCCCCGGCTCAAGTGCAGGTTTTGCTGGCAGACTTTGACAGTGTGGAAGCGGCGGGATCCACCGTCTCCGACATCATTGCTGCCGGGATCATCCCCGCCGGCCTGGAGATTATGGACAACTTCAGCATCAATGCCGTGGAGGATGTGGTGCAGTTGGGCTACTATCCGCGGGATGCGGCGGCCATTTTGTTGGTGGAGGTGGATGGGCTGGAACTGGAGGTGGAAGAAGCCAGCCAACAGGTGAGGGCGCTGTGCTTCAAAAATGGGGCGCGACAGGTGCAAGTCGCATCCGACCCGGAAGAGCGGGCGCGGGTGTGGAAAGGACGTAAGGCAGCATTTGCCGCCATGGGCAAGCTCAGCCCCAACTACTATGTTCAGGATGGGGTGATCCCCCGCAGCCAGCTAGCCTTTGTCTTGAAGGAAATCGAGCGCCTCAGCCGTGAGTACGGTTATCCGGTGGCCAATGTGTTTCACGCTGGCGACGGCAATCTGCACCCCTTGATCCTCTACGACGAGTCGGTGCCGGGATCCCTGGAGCAGGTGGAGAAACTGGGGGGCGAGATCCTTAAGCTCTGC
>NZ_JANSHW010000716.1:0-3868 GCF_047461815.1 Synechococcus sp. R6-10 | reverse complement strand
TTGCTTCCAGGATAGGGGATAGCAAACCTTTGGTGATCTCTGGGCCTCACGAGTTGGGTTCAGACGCCGCAAAAAAGCGATCCAAAGCCTGCAGCAAATCCGGTACGGAAGCTTGGTCAATCCAGGATCGAATATAAGCCTGTTGCTCCGCCAAGTTTTCAATGCGGCCCAACTTTTGCATGGCCAAGTAGCGGGTTTCTGCCGCGGCGCGATTGGTTTGCAAGTCCAGCCGCTGCTCCGGGGTCAGCGGATACTCCGTTTGGGCCAGCAGGTAATCCGCCACCATCATGAACAGCAGAGGCCCCGCCAATTCCACCTGGGGCTCGGCTTCTGGCTCAGAATCAGCAACAGCGAGATCTTGGAGATCTTGAAAAAGATCCTGACCCAGTTGCAGCAGCTCTTCTGCTGAAGCCGCCCGCAGCACCGTCTCGGCAGCAGCCTGCAGCGGCTCTGGGGAAACCCTGTGGTGGATGGCCAATTCCGCCAGGGCCTGTTCCCATTGATCCCGTTGGGCTTGCACCACAGCCCGCTCTTCTGGAGAAAAGTCCAACCGCTCCAGCAACACCTGCAGAGCCACAGCCCCCACCAACAGGGGGGGGAAGCGCAGCACTGTAGAGGCGGATCCCGCCTGCTCCAAAAAGGCTTCCAAATCCGGGCCGGATCCCCTGTCCAGCAAGTCCTGCAAGTAGGCCAGCACCTCTTGGGGCGAGGTCAACCTGAGGATCCCTCGCACCTGTGCCCGCAAGTCTGCGGGGATCCCAAGGAGCTGCACCTGGACTTCGGCCCGCGCCTGCGCTTCTGCAATCAACTCCGGCAAATCTGCCGTCGCCTGACCGGCCTGCAACAAAACCTGGCTAGAGTCCTGCAACAGGCTGGCCGCTTCCACAAACAGCAGCACCTGCGGGACTTGCAGCGTTGGCCAAACCATGCTAGCCAAGCTGTGGATCCGCAGGGGATCCCTCCGATTCTGGATTGGCTGGCGCAGCGGGGTGAGCTGAAGTGGGCTTGTGCCAGTGCAGACCGATCAGAGCATCGTACAAAAAGCCCCAAAACTCTCCCTTCTCCCAGAGCCCCAGCGTTTGCTGGCAGTTGCGCGCGTCCAGCTCAGGTTTGGCTGCCCAGTAGGCTGCTTGGTATTTGTACCAGGGAACAGAAGGCCAGAGATGGTGGATCAGGTGATAGTTTTGCCCCAACAGCAGAACGTTGGTCAGCCATCCGGGATAGACGCGGGCATTGTACCACCGCTCTTGGGATTGAAAAGGGCGATGGGGCAGGTAGTCAAAAAACAAGCCCAGCAAGAACCCCATGATAAAGGCAGGGGGTAGCCAATAGTTCATGATGTAGTCGGTGTAGCCGAAGTAGCTGGCCAGACCAAAGGTCAGGATAACCACCAGCCGACTCAAGCCCCACTCCAGCAGATCCCAGCGACCTTTCCGCCAGAGCTGCCGCTTAAAGAAAAACACCTCATGGTAGAAAAACCGCGGCGCGATCAGCCACAGCGGCCCCCCTGTCGAGACGTAGTGATCGGGATCGTCTTCAGGATGGTTGACGTGGGCGTGGTGCTGCATGTGTACCCGCTTAAAGACGGGATAGACAAAACCCTGCAACAGGGCAGAGCCGTGTCCGAGTGCCTCGTTCAGAAAGCGGTTGCGGTGGGCCGAGCCATGGGAAGCATCGTGAATCACCGTGCCCAGAACATAGAGGGCCACAAAATTGAGCCAGAACACCATCCATTTGGGCCAGTGCCAAAAGGCGTACCCGCCAAAGCAAGAGGCCGAAAGCACCACCGCAGCCAAAAACATCAGCAAGGTGGGATTCCAAAATTCCGAGGGTGGCCCCAACAGCTCACGAGGCAATGCGAAAGGTTTTTGGGCTGGTTCAGCAGTAGCAGCAACAGTCATCGGCAGCCATCCTTAGGTGCGCACAGTGCAGACAGAGAGGATGGGTCGAGGCAGCGCGTCCCAGTCATCACACCGAAAAGAGATCGAAGAGATAAGTTTGTTAACTTTCGTTAGTATACGGCAGAGACCTGCCCAGCTTCTCAGCCCAAGCCTTATTTTCCTCACAACCCCAGCCATGGGGGCACCTTCCTCTCCTGGCCAAGGATTCCTGAAGGATCCCGACAACGGCAAACTGCCCCTGAAGCCGGAGAAAAGCCGTAGTGTGAGGTTTTGTTGCAATTCATGTGCAGATTGCGAGGGGATCCCAGCAGGAGGGGTAATCTAAGGGTCGGTCAACCTGAGTGAGGACGAAAACCATGATGCCTGTTGTCGCGCCGCTGGCTTTGACCGCTCAAACCAGCCCCTGGTCCCCCCTGAGCGCCGTGATTATTCTGCTCTGCACAGGGCTGGCTTACCTGAGCTTCAAATCCTCTTCTGGAGTGGCCTCAGAGACTGGGCCGGTACTGGGAATGACCTGGCCAGAAGTCATCGGGGTTGCCAGTTTTGGCCACTTGCTGGGGGTGGGGGTCGTTTTGGGCCTCTCCAACATTGGCGTTCTCTAGGTCGCCACTTCCTTTACATTTCTTGAACTTAGTCCGGATCCCTGCTGGATGATGTTAAGCTCTATTTTAATTCTGAAAGAAGCAGTTTCTTCAGCCGCATTTTCCCCTGAGGTTTGTTGCTATGTCAGCGATGGTGCTCCTGGCCAGTTTGCCGGAAGGCTATGAATTGTTTGACCCGCTGATCGACATTTTGCCGATCATCCCTGTTCTGTTTTTCCTGCTGGCTTTTGTCTGGCAAGCGGCAGTGGGCTTTAAGTAAAGCCATTGCTTTTACTGAGGTCGCAAAGGTCTCAAAGGCCTGGGTGGTCTGGAGAAAACTCAAGCAAACCTAAAGGGCTTCCCCCAGCTTATCTCCCAAGTTGGGGGCTCTTTGCTTTGCCCATTTATGGTCATTTCGATTCAAACTAGGACACTGCACCCACGCCTAAAACGTTAAATGCACCGTGCCAGAAGGCCTTTCAAGGACTCCGTCCCGCTAGCGCAAACAGTAGCTCAGGTGTCTTGCCCTGAACTGGAACGACTGTAAACGACTATAAAAACAACAAGCCGTCTCGCCACTGTCCACATGACTCCCAAAGGTGGGCCAGGGATCCGGCGCTAGGGTTCGCGGTCGAGGACACCGGTAATCCAGAGAACCCCTGCCAAGCAGACGAAGTGGGCAAACGTCACGTTGATGTTGGCGGCCAGCAGCAGCACTCCTGTCACCTGGTTGGCCTGGGTGCGGGAAAACATGCGCGCCAACAGCTCGCCCACTTGGGCTTCCATACCAATCAAAGCAAGGAAGGCCCCAATGAGGCTGACATAGGTGACCAACTGCAACTGCTTGGGCAGATCCAATTGGCTTAAGGCATCGGCAGAAGCTGAGCGGCGCTCCGCGTGGAGCAAGTAGCGCCAGTTGAAAAATAGACCGGCTGCCAGGGTGAGCAATGTAAACAAGGTGAACCAGAAGGCGATGACAGCCCCCAGCGAGTCATCTCGATAGACGGTATTTTGGCCGATTAAAAAGCCAAACCACAGCAGCAGCGCCGTCGCCCCCAAGATTGCCTGGAACCAAAACCCAAAGCGACGAGTCATGCGCAAGCGAGACTTCATCCGCTCGATAGCCGCCCGTACTGACGGCGACATGGGCTCGTTCATCTTTTTCCCCCGCTCGCCTGGATGAACACCAACGTTCGCTTCCAGCCTATCTTCATTCTCCGGCCCCAGTCACCAAATTTTCGGGCTGGAGGCCCGCACCATAGCCGCAGGCTTGGTGTCGGGAGGAAAGCCCTCCTCTATATAGGTTTGCTGGTCAAAGTCTGGATGAACTACAATAAGCCCATGAGCCAGACTATATCGGTGCGTTGCAAGCTGATAGTCCCACAA
>NZ_JANSHW010000715.1:0-776 GCF_047461815.1 Synechococcus sp. R6-10 | reverse complement strand
ATCTCCGTGCGCAGGTCTTGCAGCGTGTCGGCGGGCGGGCAGGGGAAGTAGCCGCCCTTGAGACGCATCTTGTAGCCCAGATTCGGCTTCTCCTCGCGACCCGTGTTCCATTCGCCCTCGTCGGAGTCGATGTAGTAGTAGCCGAAGTGTGCACCTTGCGCGTAGCGCACATCGTTGAACACATAGAACTCCACTTCGGGACCGAAGTAGGCGGTGTCGGCGACGCCCGTCGAGCGCAGGTAGGTCTCCGCTTTCTGCGCCACATAGCGCGGGTCGCGCGTGTACCGCTCGCGCGTGATGGGATCCACCACATTACAAATCACGCTGACCGTCGCCACTTCGGGGAACGGGTCCATAAACACGGTCTCGGGGTCGGGCATCAGCAGCATGTCGGAGACATTGATGGACTGGAAGCCGCGAATGGAGGAGCCATCGAACCCGATGCCCTCGTCGAACATCTCCTCGGTGAACGCCTCAATCGGCATCGAGAAGTGATGCCACATGCCGAACAGGTCGGTGAACTTGACATCGACCACACGCGCGTTATTTTCGCGTGCGAACTCTATTGCTTCGCGTGGACTCATACGATCCTCCTCTGACTTAGTTTTGGTTTCTGGCGTGTTGCCAGGGGGCGCGCGTAGGGTGCGCGCATGCTGAGGCGGCTTCGTCGCCGACAGGTGCGGGCAATCGGGCAGCGCGTAGGGGGTCTGCACGCTTCGTTGCGATGCAGCGAGGAGCGACTGCACGATTCGGCTATATTATACCCCAATCAGGGG
>NZ_JANSHW010000714.1:0-1015 GCF_047461815.1 Synechococcus sp. R6-10 | reverse complement strand
AAACAAACAGAATGCTATCGCTGCATAGTTGAACAGTGATGTTCAGCAGTGTTCAGCGTAAATGTATCAGATTCATGATGGCCCAATAAGGGATCCCCACAGCAATGCTATCGCTTCTGACCATTCCACCGTAGCTCCGTAGGTATCGCCCGTGTGTCCTCCCAACTGGCGGTAGATCCAGTAGCCCACGGCCCAAGCCCCCAGGGCGGATCCCAGCGTCCAGAGCAGCAAAGGGGGCCAAGCCAAGATCCCAGCCCAGCCCAACCCCCCGGTGATGGCCAGCACAAGCAGAGTGCCCGGCCACAGGGATCCCGGCAGGGAAGTGGAGTCTTTGAGGAAGCGGGCGGATCCCTGCTCTCGCAGATAGGGGTACAGGGCAATGGCGAGCAACTGGCCCCAACGCCCCCAGGCGGGCACCAGCAGCAAGAGGGGCCAAGCTCGAACGCTGCTCAGGGCAGCAAATTTCAGCAGCAGCAGCAGCACCAAGGCCAGTACCCCATAGGCCCCGGTGTGGCTATCGCTCATCACCTGCAGACGGCGGGATCCCTCCGGGTCTGCCTGGGCTGCCGGTTGCGGATCCCCTGTGTGGGGAGGCTTGTGGACATTGATCGCCAAGCCATCGGCAGTATCGGCCACCCCGTCCAGGTGCAGTCCACCGGTCAAGAGAACCCACAGGGCCAAGAGCAAAGCGGCCCGCACCGGATTGGGGAAAACCTGCAGCAGGATCCCAGCCAGGGAGAGGATCCCGCCCAGCAACACACCTACCCCCGGCAGCCAGGCGGCAATGCCCTCAAACGGCAAGTCTCCGACCCACCCCAGAGGCAGGGCCGTGTAGAAAGTCAAGGCTGCCCAGAAGCGCCGCAATCGCTCAGTCCTTGAGTCTGTGTAAAGGGATCCGCCAATCCAGCCCTCTGGGAGAGAAAATAGGAATCCTTGCGAACGGTGCGCCCCACCACAATGGTGAGCTTGACAATGGTGAGCTTGGCCACCAAAGCTCCGATGGCGCCCACCGCGG
>NZ_JANSHW010000713.1:0-1626 GCF_047461815.1 Synechococcus sp. R6-10 | reverse complement strand
GAGGCGGGCTTTCCTCCCGACACCAAGCCTGCGGCTATGGTGCGGGCCTCCAGCCCGAAAATTTGGTGAAAGGGGATAGCTGAGTTGGGAAACCGCCGGAGAGAGAGGACCTAGGGCGGGGATCCAGGAGGTCTCCCTCCCCCTTGTGGCTGCATCCTCTGCTGAAAAAGCACCTCATCGACAATCGGGGCGCCATCGCGGATTTTCTGCAGGCCGCTCAGCACAATTGGCTCATTGGCCTCCAAACCCTCCAGCACCTCATAGCTGTTTCCGTAGATGGATCCCAGCTGCACCGGCCTTTGCACCGCCACCGCCCCCGGGGGCATGCCCTCTGCTGGCGGCTCCGTTGTCTGCACCGTGTAGACAAAGGTTTGCGCCCCCAAGCGGGCCACCGCCGTCACCGGCACCAGCAAGGCCGGCCGCTCCTCCCAGATGACCCGAGTCCGCACAAACTGGGCCGAGCGCAACTGGCCGGCAGGGTTCTCCAGAAGAGCCTTGGCCAGCACCGATTGCGTGGCGGCGTTGGCTTCGGGAGCAATGAAAGAGATTTGGCTGCTGCCGATCACCTCGCCGCGGCTATCCAGGATCTGCACCGGCGTGCCAATGCGCAGCTGGGGGGCCCGCTGCAACGGGATGTTGAGGTTGAGCTCCAGCGCCTGGGTTTGGGTCAAGGTGGTCAAAACCGTCTGAGGCGTCACGTAGTCCCCTTGCCGCACCAAAACATCCCCCACAATGCCGGCAAAGGGAGCTGTAACCTGGAAAAACTGCAGTTGCACCTGTTGCCGCTCCGCCTCGGCCTGGGCTCGCTGCACCTCCCGCTCTGCCCGCAAGATCGCGGCCTCCTGAGCGCGGATCTGCTCCTGTTGCGCCGCCAAAGCCGCCTCCGCCTGGCGCAGGTCGCGGCTGGATTGATCCGCTTGCGCCTGGCTGATGGCCCCCTCGGCCAAGAGGCGCAGGTTGCGCTCGTGCTGCTCCCGGGCAAACTCCGCCGCTGCCTCAAGCCGCAGCCGATCCGCCCGCAACTGGCTGAGCACGGCCCGGCCGCTCTCCAGGTTGGCTTGGGCTGCGGCAATCCCCGCCGTTTGGCCGGCCACCGCCGCCTGTTGCTGCCGGCTGTCGATCTCAAAGAGAGGGGCTCCGGCAGCCACCTGGGATCCCAGCTGCACGAACACCTGGGTCACCTGTCCACTGACCTGAGGGCGGATACTGGCCACCTGCTGGGATCCGAGGCTGGCCATGAACTCTGAAGTCTCTTCGATTTGCTGTTCCTCTACCCTGCCGACGGCCACTGGTGTGGGTTGGCCTTCTCCGCCCCCTTCACCCCCCATGCTGCGAGGTGGCCCGCCGGGCCGGCAAGCAGCTACCAAGAGAGAAAGGCACAACAGCGGCAGAGCTGTTCGCAGTTGCATCGTGAACCTGCCTCCCTAACGGCTATCCCAACAGAGGGATCCCACCTCTGCATTGACTCAATCAACCAGGGTACTGAGACTGTGCCCTGCTGCGCCTGTGCAAAAGCGCTGGCCATCCTTCCCAATCCATAGCTAGGGTGGATGCGTGACATCCTCCCGGCGCTCGTCCTGTGGATAGAGCGCGGGCCACCCTTCCCGTCAGCAGGACGGAGTCCTT
>NZ_JANSHW010000712.1:0-2789 GCF_047461815.1 Synechococcus sp. R6-10 | reverse complement strand
TTTTGCCAAACCGCCTAAAGCTCAGTAAATTCAGCAAAGTTCAGGGTTTTGGGGGTTAGAGGCATGCTCCTCAACCCCTATTCTCGCAGCCAACGGGTGGTGCCATCTTTTTGATCGATGAGGGTGATGCCGAAGGCTTTCAACTGATCCCGAATGCGATCGGCTTCGGCAAAGTTTTTGGCCTTGCGGGCTGCCGAGCGCTGCGCGATCAGCTCCTCGATTTTTTTAAAGTTAAGTTCCCCATTTGTAGCTGCTTCTTTGGATCCCTCGAATTCAGAGAATGAGGGCCAACAGAATCCCAAAGTAGCCAAAATCTCCAGCAAGGCAGCGCTTTTTTGTTTGAGGGCCTGGGGCTCCAGATGGGTTTGGCCTTGATGGGTGAACAGGTTGTGTTCGCGGGTGAGTTCTTTGGCCAATTCAAAGGCGATAGCCAGCGCTTCAGGGGTGCCAAAATCATTGTCCATAGCAGCTTGAAAGGCTTGCATGGCCTCAGCATCAGGGGATCCCTTTTCTTCTTTGCAGAAGTGCTGGGCACAGTGGATCCCTTTCTGGAGGGTTTCCCAGCCACGGCTAGCCGCCTGCATGGCTGCCTCGGTGAGATCTATGGGGCTACGGTAGTGGGTCTGCAACAGAAACAGCCGCAAGGCCATGGGGTGATAGACGGCGAGGGCCTGTCGCAGGGTGGTGAAGTTGCCCAAAGATTTGGACATTTTCTCGCCGTTGATGTTGAGAAAACCGTTGTGCATCCAGTACTTGGCCATCGGCTTGCCGGTGATTGGCTCCGATTGGGCCAGCTCATTTTCGTGGTGGGGGAAAATCAAATCTGCCCCGCCGGCGTGAATGTCGATGTGATCTCCCAGGGTCTCCCGCACCATGGCGGAACATTCGATGTGCCAGCCCGGTCGCCCCCAACCCCAAGGGGAGGCAAACCCCGGCTCAGAAGGGGGGGCCGCTTTCCAAAGGGCAAAGTCGAAGGGATCCTGTTTCTCAGCTCCTTCTTCTCCTACCCGGCCACTGGCTCCCGCCTCCATCTCCTCCAGTTTTCGACCGGATAGCTGGCCGTAATCCGGGAACTTGCGGACAGAGTAGTAAACAGAGTACTGAACAGAGGCGGGGGTCTCTGGCTGGTGTCCCGCTTGCAGGAGGGAAGACTGGTCGGTCTGGTGTCGAATCGGATCCCGTACCCGGTAGGCAAAGCCTTTGAGCTCCAAAGATTGGATCAACTGGAACATGGCTTGCAGCGATTGCGTTGCCCTCGGGTAGAGATCGGCCCGCTTGATGTTCAGGCGATCCATGTCCTGGAAATATTCGGCGATGAAGCGCTCCGCCACTGCTTGCATGGATTCGCCACGTTCCAACGCCCGCTTGAGGATCTTGTCGTCCACATCGGTAAAATTCTGCACATACTTCACTCGGTAGCCGCGCCACTCCAAGTAGCGACGCACCATGTCCCAAACCACGTAGGTACGCGCATGGCCGAGGTGGCAGAGGTCGTAAACCGTTACACCACAGACATACATCCGCACCAGGGGCTTCTCCCCCGCAACCGGAGCTGCGGATCCCTGGGAATTGCCGACGGAAACGGATTGAGATCCACCTGCTGCCAGCGGCTGAAACACTTCCTTGCGGCGAGTCAATGTGTTATAGACAACCAAATCCATGGGTATCCCTAGTTTGTAGTTTCAGCTACAGCAAAACAGGCTTTGTCTTCCAAAAAAAGACGATGGCGCACTTTGTCTTGAATCGGATGAGGCTCGACAAAATCTCAACGAGCCAAGGGCTGGAACCATTGTGAGGCAAGCATTGTGGCTGAAATTACCTGCCAAGACTTGTCTAGATTTGTTAACTACGGTACTCTAACCTGAGTGCGAGTCAGCCTGTTCATTAGCGAACTCCACTCCGGCTTGAGTCACCCCAGGGGTGCTCGGTGCCAAGGGGCTTGTGCCCCTCATTTTGACATCTTCTTCTCTTGCACTCTAGTGTCAGCCTGTTGGTGTGAGGATGCCTTTAAAACCCACTTTCCCCAATCCCCAAAACGGGGAGCTGGATTTCCGCGGTGCTGCCGTGAGCACCCTTTCCCCCCCACCCCCAAAGGGCTCGGCAGGGATCCCTTCAGAACAGTCCTGGACTTCTGCGGATTCATCTGCCGAGGAAACCTATCTTCTGGAGTGGGCTCCAGCCCCTCTCTCTGGGCGGTCGAAGCCAAGATGGGTTGGTTTGGCCCTCTCTCTCAGCTTAACGGGCCTGGTATGGCTTCTGAAGCTGGAGGCGGATCCCTGCGCAGAAGCTGGGGAAGAGCAGCTGCCGGCCACCCCCAGGTGCCCAACCGAGCCTGAGACAGCCCATCCAGAGCCGGGGGATTCTGCTCCTACGCGTCGGGGATATCCGGCTTGGGCCACTGGTCTTTTGCTGATGCTGGGCTTGGCCGGAGTCGCTACCCTACAGCAGCGACAGTTGAATCGCCCCCTGTCTCCGGCGGTAGAGCCGATCCCACCCTCTGTGCATACGCTATCTGGCGCTCTGCAGCAAAACTACGAGCGGAAAAAGGAGCAGCTGCGCCAAGCCTTCGCAGAAGGGCGAATCCCGACAGGAGAAGGGCCCAGAGGCATTCTGGAGCATGAAATTCAGCCGGGGGAAACCCTCTGGCAACTGACCCAGATGTATCAGCTCGACGCGGCTGCCATCACCGTCTCCAATGGTATTCAGGCCAGTACTGAGCTGAAGCCGGGGCAAGTTCTCCTCATCCCCAGCCAGCCGGGATTGATCTACACCGTCAAGCAGGGAGACAC
>NZ_JANSHW010000711.1:0-565 GCF_047461815.1 Synechococcus sp. R6-10 | reverse complement strand
CCCCATCAGACCGTAATCAGTTGCACCAGCACGGTGTTGCCCGAAACGGCGACCACAGTGCCCAGCCGCGTGCGACCCGTGCTGGTGCTGTGTACCGTCGGGCGCTGGTTGGTCGCGTCGTAGCCGTCAAGGAACGCATCCGCGCCGACGCTCCCTTGGCTAAAGGTAGCGCCGCCAGCAATCGTCGCATCAACGATCCCGCGCTTATACACCGAGACCATGCGTGCGCCGTTGCCGCCGCCTGTGTTCTCGACATGCTCAGCCGATACGCCCAGAATGCGCTGGTTCGCGCCTGCTGCGCCTTCGGTTGCCCAGCCGTTCGCGTTCGTAATCACCGCTGCGCCGACGCGGATTGTGGCGTTCGCGGCAACGGGATACTCCCAGACCAGTCCTTGTGCGTGTTTCATGCGCGTTCACCTCCGCGGGAGAGTTGCGCGAGAACCTCATCAGGCAGCTGCTCCGCGCCGACACTGAAGCCCAGCTGTTGCAGCTCCTCAGAGAGTTCGCGCCTGCGCTCGGAGAGTTCGGTTTCGCCCAGCCCCACAAACCGCGCCGCGCGCGGGGC
>NZ_JANSHW010000710.1:0-603 GCF_047461815.1 Synechococcus sp. R6-10 | reverse complement strand
GAGCGTCGGCGAGCTGCGGCGCGTGGCGGAGATTGTGCCCTATCCGTGCATCGTGCGTCCTGCCTATACACTGGGCGGCACGGGCGGCGGAATCGCGCGCACACCCGACGAGCTGCTCGAAATCGGTGCGCGGGGGCTGGAGCTGTCGATGCGCTCGCAGATCTTAGTAGAGCGCTCGCTGCTGGGCTGGAAGGAGATTGAGTACGAGGTGATGCGCGACGGCGCGGACAACGCCATTGTGGTGTGCAACATGGAGAACTTAGATCCGATGGGCGTGCATACAGGCGATTCGATGGTCGTTGCGCCATCGCAGACGCTGAGCGATTTCGAGTACCAGCTGCTTCGCACAGCGTCGCTGCGCATTATCCGCGCGCTGGGCATTCAGGGCGGGTGCAATGTGCAGCTGGCGTTGAACCCCAACGGCAGCGACTACTATGTGATTGAGGTCAACCCGCGCGTGAGCCGTTCCAGCGCGCTGGCGTCCAAAGCGACGGGCTACCCGATTGCGCGAATCGCCGCCAAAATCGCCATCGGGCTGCGCTTGGACGAGATTCGCAACCCCATCACGGGCACTTCGGCGGCGTTCGAGCCTGCGCTGGACTA
>NZ_JANSHW010000709.1:0-552 GCF_047461815.1 Synechococcus sp. R6-10 | reverse complement strand
GGTCGAAGGCGCGCCGATGCCCATCGACGGCACGCTGAAGATGGAACTGGTGAAGTAATCCTCTACTGTGTAGCATTCCACACGCGGCAGGGAGCAGGTACGCCCCCTGCCGCGCTTGTACGATTAGGTATAATTTCCCCACGATGGCGACGCAGACCGCAACCGCCAAACCCAAACGCGCTAAACGCACCAAGCGGCAAGCGGAACCCACACCGCTGCCCGAACACATCCAAGCGTCGCTGGAACAACTCCAACAACTTAAACTACTCCCAGGAGACGGAGACCGACCTGACGCGGGCGTTTCGGTACAATTAGCGGCATGCTGGACTACCGACTCCTGCGCAGTGAACCCGACACGGTGCGCGACGCGCTGCACAAACGCGGCTACCCAACCGACCTCCTCGACGAATGGCTGGCAATCGACCAGCGGTGGCGCGAAATCACCACCCAAGTGGAGACCCTCACCGCCGAGCAGAACCGCGTCTCCAAAGAGATCCCCCTGCGCAAAAAGGCGGGCGAGGATACCGAGCCGCTGCTGGAGCAGCTGCGCAG
>NZ_JANSHW010000708.1:0-533 GCF_047461815.1 Synechococcus sp. R6-10 | reverse complement strand
CTGGCGGCCTTGATTGGTGGGGCAACGCTGCTGTTGTGCGCCGATAGCGCTCCCATGCATTTGGCGGTGGCGGTGCAGACGCCGCTGGTGGCGTTGTTTGGGCCCACCGACCCGCTGCGGTTGCTGCCTTCAGAGGGGCCGTTTCGGGCGGTCAAGGGGGCCGATGGGAAGGTGGAGTCGATTGCCCCCGAGCAAATTCTGCAGGTGATCTTTCCGGCCTAGAGCCAAGGTTTTCGTGGCAGCAACCCAGTCCAGTTTCTCTGCAGGCGGACCGAGAAGCCTTCTAGCCTGGGAGATGTGTCCCTGTCTGCTTTTAGCCGGCGGGAGAGCTTGCTTTGTCACCTTGGCTCTCCTAGGCTTGCTGGCGAGCGACCGTAAGGCAGTCAGCATTGCTGTTGACCGGGGGAACTTCTGCCCTCTTGGGGGAAAGGGGCTGGGGAAGTAGGGGATTCTCATGCGGACGAAGGGACTTGAACCCTTACGCCTTGCGGCACTAGATCCTAAGTCTAGCGCGTCTGCCGTTCCGCCACGTC
>NZ_JANSHW010000707.1:0-571 GCF_047461815.1 Synechococcus sp. R6-10 | reverse complement strand
ACTGCCCCATCGCGATGGGGTTCGTCTGCGTGGTGATGGTTATGACCTGCCAGGGGTCAATCATTCCCAGACGGCTGGGCAGTGCGTGAAAACCCGTCGCGAACAGGCGCGTGTTGCCGACCCAGTTCAGCTGGGCAACCGCCGCCGTCGCCAGCCACATAATCAACCCGAAAACTATCCAGCCGCGTCGCATAGACATATTATAGCCCAAGTTAGGTTATAATAGTGCGCGGAGGCACACGATGCGCTGGACGCCTGTGTGGACAGGGGTCATATGACCTCAATCGCGACGGCGTTGTGGACGATGCAGATCTGCTACTCGTGCTGATGAATTTTGGCGCGGGCGGTTAAGAGGCTACCCCAACAACAGGTCGCACAGTGCATCTACCGCCTCATCCACCTGCTGGCGGATCTCGATGGCGGTCGGCTCGTCAATACGAATGAGTTCCGAGAGTTCCGCGCGTGGGTAGGCAGTTTCAAGGACAGGCGCGCCCCGTTTTTCAGCCTCCCACAGGTCGGCTTGCATGACCGCCGCTGTCAGCAGCCGTGTATCGCCTTCGGGCAGGTAGGG
>NZ_JANSHW010000706.1:0-2629 GCF_047461815.1 Synechococcus sp. R6-10 | reverse complement strand
CCCTGCAACAGTTGCAACAGGGGCTGATCATCCAAGGGCGAAAAACGCGCCCGGCCCAGGTCAAAGTCTTGGCTGAGGAACCCACCCTGCCGCCACGGGATCCCCCCATCCGCTTTCGCCGCTCCATCCCCACCACCTGGCTGGAACTGACGCTGCGGGAGGGTCGTAATCGTCAGGTGCGCCGCATGACTGCCGCCGTTGGGATCCCAACTTTGCGGTTGGTTCGGGTTGGACTGGGGCCTCTTTCTCTGGTGGGGCTTGCTCCCGGCCAGTGGCAAGATCTCAGCGAGGCAGAACTGGCCCAGCTACGGCAATATTGTTTTCCGTGACGTACTCCCGACTCCGACTGCTAGGTAGTACGGAGCAGGCTTCTCGCCTCAACGGGTAGCTATCGCAAGAACCCTCAGCGAGCAGACACAGGATGTCCCACCGCGTAGCTGCACCAGATTCCAACAAAGCTGTTCTGTACAGCTAGGTTGACCACAGCACAAAGACCGCCTTTCATCCCGACCCTCATGCTGATGCATAGAGGGCGAGGCTTCCCAGCGGACTAGCTAAACCATTGATTTTCTGACCCATTGCAGTTATTTCAAGTTAGATTAAGACGCTTTCAAAATGCTCCACGCTGCTTCTGCAACCACCCTCGGGCGGAAGACTTTCTCAGTGGCTCAGGCGTCTCACCCTAAACTGAAATGACTATAACTTACTGATCACTACAGTATTGTCCTTGTTCCCAATTGTGCTTGAGGCCCACTCAGTCGGGCATGAGGGCGTGGACGCGCTTGCCACCATTGGGATAGAGAAGGGCACGTTTGGGGCCGTGGATGGGATCCTCGACGATAATCGTCTGGTCGCGGCTGGCCCCCAGAGAAACAATGGCAATCGGCACCTGCATCAACTGTGCCAAAAACTTCAGGTAATCATGGGCTTCGGGGGGCAAGTCTTGGATGGAGCGGCAATCTTTGGTGGAACATTTCCAGCCCGGCAGGGTTTCGTAGATGGGTTTGCACTGGGCGAAAACCCGGGCATCGCTGGGAAAGTGACGAATTTCCCGCCCCTGGTACTCGTAGGCCACGCACACCTTGATCTCATCCAAGCCATCCAGCACATCCAGTTTGGTGATGGCCAGGCAGTCTAGGCCATTGATTCGCACCGCGTAGCGCCCAATTACCCCGTCAAACCAGCCGCAGCGCCGTTGTCGCCCTGTGGTGGTGCCAAATTCAGCACCGGTTGCCCCCAGGTACGCCCCGATCTCATCTTTGAGCTCGGTGGGGAAAGGGCCTTCGCCAACGCGGGTGGTGTAGGCTTTGGCCACCCCGATCACCCGGTCAATGCTGGTGGGGCCGATCCCAGCGCCAATACAAGCGCCACCGGCAATGGGATGGGAGGAGGTGACGTAGGGGTAGGTGCCGTAGTCGAGATCCAACAGGGTGCCTTGAGCCCCTTCAAACAGGATGTTCTCCCGATCTTCGATGGCTTGGGTGAGAAGCAGAGCAGCGTCGGTAACATAGGGGCGCAGCCGCTCGGCATAGGCCAGGTATTGCTCGATAATTGGCTCGGGATCCAAGGGCGGCAAGTTATAGATCTTTTCCAGCAAGACATTTTTGTAGGGAATGGCCCAACTGAGGCGCTCCCGCAGCTGGTCAGGGTACATCAAGTCCACGACGCGAATGCCCATGCGCTCGGCCTTGTCGGCATAGGTGGGGCCAATGCCCCGGCCGGTGGTGCCCAGCCGGTAAATGCCACGCCGCTCCTCTTCTGCGATGTCAATGACCCGGTGGTAGGGCAGGGTGACGTGGGCCGTTTCGGCAATGAACAGGTTGTCGGTGGAAATGCCCAATTGATGCAGTTGGTCGATCTCGGCCAGCAGAACCTCGGGATCGATCACCGTGCCGCTGGCGATGATGCAGCGTTTGTCGGGGTAGAGAATGCCAGAGGGGATCAAGTGTAGCTTGAAGGTTTGGCCCCCCACCACCAGGGTATGCCCTGCATTCACCCCACCTTGATAGCGGACGACCACATGGGCCTTTTCACTGAGGAGGTCGGTGATCTTCCCTTTTCCTTCATCGCCCCACTGGGCACCGACAACCACGACGTTTGCCAAGAGCTTCTCCTACAGTCCGTAGATGGCACAAAAAATCCCCTTTGCGGGGGTTGCTGCACTAATCTACCGCATCGCTCCGGGCGATGTTGAGAGATCAGGACAAAAAGATTAACAATCGATTAACTTTTCTCCGGCAGGGGACAACGTGGAGATGGGCGGGATCCCCAAACCCTCTGGCAAGCCAACAGAGATTCCCCAGTTGCCCTCGCCTTCAGCTCCCCGGCTTGAACAGGCCAATGGCCGTGACCTGGTTGGATCCCACCTCAAAGGCAAAGGCCAGGCCCAGGGCATCGTAGTTGACGTAGTAGCGGTCGTCGCGCAGATATTCTCGGCTTCCCTTGGGATAGGGTACCACCTCGTTGTAGCCGTTCTCGCCGGGCCCGCCGTAAACGGCGATCACTTCCGAATAGGTGGAGCCGATGCGGATCCCTTCGCCGGTCATGGCTTCCGGGTGGGTGGTGTAGATGCGGTTGGCGAAAAAGCTATCCACAATGCCCGGATGACGGTAGGTGAAGAGGATGTAGT
>NZ_JANSHW010000705.1:0-728 GCF_047461815.1 Synechococcus sp. R6-10 | reverse complement strand
GACTGTTTTCTCTCGTCTTCGGCAGGGGATCCTTTTGGGTTTGAGGACAGGGGGGAAAGTCCTGCTGGGGGTTGGAGCTTTGCTGGGGTTGGGAAGTTTGGTTGCCCCGCCTGCTCTGGCCCAGACGGATCTCACGGCTCTGGAACAGGCTCTCCCACCCGAGGCTTGGGCTGAGCTACAAACCTTACTGAAAACTCAGCAATACCATGCCGACATCGTCTGGACAACGGTGGCCGGGGCGCTGGTGTTTTTCATGCAGGCGGGCTTTGCCATGGTGGAGGCGGGCTTCACGCGGGCTAAAAATGCTACCAACATTGTCCTGAAGAACCTGATGGACTTCTGCTTCGGGGCCTGCGCTTTTTGGTTTTTGGGGTTTGGGCTGATGTTCGGATCCCATGTGGCCGGTTTTTTGGGCACCAACTGGTTTTTTTTCAACTGGCAACAGGGAGCTGAAGCCGGCAGTCAAAACGATGCTTGGCCTTTCACGTTCTTCTGTTTCCAACTGGTGTTTGCCGCCACCGCTGCCACCATTGTCTCCGGGGCAATGGCGGAACGCACCCGCTTTTTGGCTTATTTGATTTACTCCATCGTCATCTCTGGGGCGATCTACCCGATTTCCGGGGGCTGGGCCTGGAATGGCCTGTTTGCCGACTACAACGGTGGTACAGCCGGCTGGCTGGAAAACCTGGGCTACATTGACTTTGCCGGGTCGGGGGTGGTGCACTTGG
>NZ_JANSHW010000704.1:0-803 GCF_047461815.1 Synechococcus sp. R6-10 | reverse complement strand
CTCTGGGGTGGTTTACAGCACCCCCAATCGACCGTTACCAGTGCCTTAAACAACCGTTTCTGGTGTCCGCAGCATTATTATAGCATTCCTCCCGACATCGACCCTACGGGTACAGTGCGGGGCTCCTGCAATTTCTAGCTGAATGCAAGTCCGGATCCCTGAATCTCTACAGGATGCCAAAGCCTCAGTTCTACAAAGTGGCGCTCTATCAGCCTTTGGCTGGATAGGGAACTCTTCGCCTTAACTGGGCCTTAACTAGGGCCAGACTCTTGTACCGAAACCTCCCTTTGGACCCTTCTTCCCCTGCAAGGGTCTAAGTATTCGAGAACACCTATTCTTACACACAAAAGCTTCGAGACAAGTTCAGAGAGAAATGCCTCTAGGCAAGAAAGGCTACCTGAGATTCTGCCGACAGGCGTCTTTAGGAGGGCCGTATTCAGCGGGAAGATTCACAAACGTCGGCAGCGTTGGCATCTGGAGGGAGTTGCTCTATATTAAATCAGCTAGCATATTCGATATTTGCCAGAATTTAAGTTATTGTGAGAGCTGACATGCCATCCAATTGGTCAGACATCCATCCTCCCAATCCTGGGCAAGGGTTGGGTTCAGCCCAGTCTGCGCCTTCCCATTGGAATGAGCGCCACAGGGGAGAAGGCTCTCACGCCGAGTATGAGAGGAACGGATCTCAGACCAGAGCGGCGGATCGTCCAGAGGACTTCATGCCGAGCAATGCCGCAAAGATTAAGGTTGTAGGCGTGGGGGGTGGGGGTGGCAACGCGGTCAGTCGGATGGCGGCCAGCAAC
>NZ_JANSHW010000703.1:0-502 GCF_047461815.1 Synechococcus sp. R6-10 | reverse complement strand
CTGCTGTACGCTTTGGACGAGCAGGTGCGCCGCTGGGAAACAGAAGGGCGCGTTGCCAAATACGAAGGCTGGGAGTTCTTGGGGCTAATCGTTGACGAGAACGGCGTCTGTCGCGGGCTGGTCGCGCAAGACCTGCGCTCGATGGAGATTCGCGCCTTCCGCGAGGAAGCGGTCGTCATCGCTACAGGCGGTCCCGGCATGATCTTCAAAAACACGACCAACTCCATCATCTGCACGGGCAGCGCGGCGAGCATCTGCTACCAGCAAGGCGCGTACTACGCTAACGGCGAGTTCATCCAGATTCACCCGACGGCGATTCCTGGCGAGGACAAGTGCCGCCTGATTTCGGAGGCGGTGCGCGGCGAGGGTGGGCGCGTGTGGGTGCCTAAAGACCCGCACGACAGCCGACACCCGCGCGACATCCCCGAAAGCGACCGCTGGTACTTCCTTGAGGAGAAGTATCCCGCCTACGGTAACCTCGTGCCGCGCGACATCGCCACCC
>NZ_JANSHW010000702.1:0-903 GCF_047461815.1 Synechococcus sp. R6-10 | reverse complement strand
GCAGCTCTCCCCCCCTCGGCTCGGGCAGCGGATGGGAAAACTGGGGATCCAACACCCGCGCAATCTGCACCCCTAAGCGGATCATGCCTGCTGAAGCGCGATGGCTCCCCTCCAGAAACTGAACCTGCGTTTTTTCCATCAAGAAGTCGGCCACAGCTTCCGGGATCCCGGTCAAGGAAACCCCACCACCAAGGGTGTAGCTGAAAAATTGACTTTGCAGATGGGATTGCCCCTGCCGGTAAAACTCCAGCGCCACGGCACAACTGTCTTCCGCCTGATCCACAATCAGGTGATCCCACTCTTGCCAAAACTCCGCCAGCGGCAGGATGTGCTCGCCAAACAGCCGAATTTGCAGGCCAAAATCCAGGGATCCCAACCGAAGTGCTGCCTCCCACAGCCGCCCCACACAGCAGCCCATTGCCTGCAAAGCCTCTGCCCGCCGCGGATCTGCCTCCTCGGGCCAAGCCCGGGCCAGCTGGGATCCCACCACCTCTGCCGGCAAACCCGAAGCCCCCGCAATATAAGCAGCACTGCTGATCTGATCCCAGATCTGGAACTCCTTGAGCCCGACCCCGGCAAAGGCTTCCCCATGCCGAGGGCACAAAGCGCAGGCTCGTTCGCAGAGAAATTGAGTGAGATCTTTGGCCAAGGGGATCGGCTCCAACGAGCGTGGCAACTGGGGGACACGCTCACACACCTGTGGCCAATGATCGGCCAACGAGCGTCCCACCCGCTGCAAGAACGTTTCGATCCGCCACGGCCCCACCAAGCCCGAACTGGACTGCTGCAAGCGCCGCAGCACCTCATCCGCTTGCCGTTGACTCCGCACCAAAAATAAGACCCGGCCCGGATCGGCTCCTGCCTGCAACAATCTCCGATAGTGATCTACACAAGCCTGGGTCA
>NZ_JANSHW010000701.1:0-833 GCF_047461815.1 Synechococcus sp. R6-10 | reverse complement strand
TGGTCGTCCTGCGCTCACATGCTGCTGGAGCGTGAGACGGCGCTGCGGTAACGGATGCAACGAGCAAGATCAGCGTGATGACAAGCGTTGCTGTGTGTCCGGGAAAATTCGCGCAATAAGATGACCCGTGCAACCGGCAAACCGGTTTGATAAAGCAAGGACACGCCGCTATCGCCACAACGCAGGCTGGATGTACTTATTGCACTGCACGCGCATGTCGTCATTCGTAGAGAGTAGATAATTGGAGATAAACAGCTCGGCTCCCTTCTCGGCTTTTCCCTGCTTTTGACATACTCCCCTGCCTAAAGGCAGGGGATTCTTGTTCTTGGTTCTGCGAGCGCACTTACTTCATCAGGTTGCCCCTCTAAAGCAGCGGTGCATCTCTCCCCAAGCGTTCCCTCTTTCGAGGCAGTTCCCTTTTGCCCAAAGGTACTGTTTTGCCACTCCATTCCCAAGATGCTTAGTCCCTTCTTGAGGATGTTCAAAGCCGCATTCTGGTCTCTGTCTGATTCAAATCCACATTGAGGACAACTATGGGTTCTGGTGGATAGGGTTTTTACTACCCTATGCCCACAGTGACTACAGTCCTGTGTGGTGTACTGCGGCGGTACGCTGACGACTGCCTTGTCCCACACCTTGCCGTAGTAGTCCAGCCACGCAGTGAATTGAGACCAGCCAGCATCATGAATGGATTTGGCAAGATGATGATTTTTGACCAGGTTCTTCACCTGCAAGTCTTCATACGCCACGACATCGTGAGATGCCACCACGCACCGTGCCTGCTTAATTGCCCAGTCTTTACGCTGGCGTTGGACTTTCAGATGCACTTTGCC
>NZ_JANSHW010000700.1:0-1174 GCF_047461815.1 Synechococcus sp. R6-10 | reverse complement strand
CCCAGGAGCGCGGGTGCAGTTTGCCATCTACTTCCTGCTGGACTCGCCCGCTTCCACCTTTGTGGTGTGCGATCCCTTGGCGCCTGGCTTGCAGTATGTGCCGGGCAGCCTGTCGGTGAGCACAGGGGGAGGGGGAGCCTTCATTCCGCCGGGTGGGGCCGTGCCGCCTGCTTGTGGGGGCATCAGCAACCCCAACGGTGTGGTGGTGGTGAACGTGGGGGGAGGCAGTTCTGGCTCAGCCGGGGTCATCCGTTTCGAGGTCACCGTTCCTAGGTGAAGCCCATTCCACACCTTGCCCCTCAACCGGGAGCAGCCTCTCATCCCAAGGTGTAGCCATGCCTTATCGGCTGGCGGAAGGGAAGTGGGAGTGGAATGGGAAATCCACTGCAGCCAGCGGTATATTTAGGGAGAGGAGGTCTTCGAGGTTAGCCGATTGCCAAGGCCCTCTTCAATAGCTATGGCTTGTTGCCGCAGGTGAGCAGGTGTGGATCCTCTTACTAGGCCATCTTGATTGACAGAGAGGCAAGGTGTGGGCAAATACAGTTCTAGGTTCGTATTGCCCCTGGTGGCTTGTGCGGCAGCGGCAGGTTTGCAGTTGCCTTCGCCGGCACAGACTACGATCATCGTCACCACCACAAGCGATGCCATAGCCAAAGGCGATGGGTGCTCTCTGCGGGAGGCCGTGATAGCCGCAAACACCGATTCAGCAGTGAATGAGTGTTCTGCGGGCTCAGGTGCAGACACGATTGTGCTGTCGGCAGGGACGACCTATACCTTGTCGATAGACGACGATGGGTCGGGACACCAAACCGACTCTGGAGCGAACAACGACGACCTGGACATTACCAGCACCATCACCATTCAAGGCAACGGGGCGACGATCCAGCGGAATACTTCGATAGCATGCGATCTAAACGGTAGTGCAGGCGGAGGCGAGTTTCGCATTTTCCATGTCAGCAGCGGAGGCAAGCTCAATCTACAAGGTGTAGCGATCGCCAGTGGCTGTGCGGATGGAGACGATCCAAATACTGCCGGTGGCGGTGTTTTTGTGGAGGTCGGCGGTCAGCTTGCAGTCTCCAATGTTCAGATCTCCAATAATGGGGCTTTTTCTTTCGGGGGCGGCATCTACAACCTGGGCACAGTAACCATTGACGCAGCGGGCATTGCCAACAAT
>NZ_JANSHW010000699.1:0-577 GCF_047461815.1 Synechococcus sp. R6-10 | reverse complement strand
GAGTCGGATTGCTGATGGCATAACCAACAGGGTAGGTTCGTCCCTGCCCCTCCCAAAGGAGAGGTACATCTGTGGGGTTCAAGACCTGCGCATATAAGAGACGATGGAGTAGCCCGTTGTAGGTATACGAGACTTTGGCAGGTCGCCGCCGAGGATTTGCGTAGCGCGTATCTGCTGCAATCTTTGTCGCTATCGTCGCAGGGCAATGGAGCAAGTCGTAGCGCGGAGCGCCTCCGCGAAAAGACAGATACGGCAGAATTGCGTTCGCCCACATCGACGCATGCGCGGCGTCCCGAACGGGATCTGGGGGAACCCAGTCGTGAGGCACAGGATGTGCTCGGTTCCACAACCAGCTGCCTGTCGTGTCGCGTCCAAATGCCAGTGGGTAGACCTCGTCGTAGTCCTGAAGATACATCGTCATCGCGAGTGCGATCACTCGTACCTGAGCGATGCACTGGTCTTCGTGCGACAGGTGTCGCTGCGCAACAAGTAGGGGCGTCAACACACCCAGCCACAGAGCAATCAGCAGAATCAACCCCAACTTCCTGTAGGCATCACACATAGTGAACCTCCTCAA
>NZ_JANSHW010000698.1:0-569 GCF_047461815.1 Synechococcus sp. R6-10 | reverse complement strand
TCTGTTAGTTGTACGTCAATGTTTGGTTCTCTCCATACCTCGTCTTCGAGGTGAATACATTCTAATATTTGACTCGGCTTTATTGGGCACTTAACGATGAACGCCGAGCAGAACGTAGTTCTATGCCTTCCTTTTATGACCTTCTCGTTATTGTAATGTCCCAAGCAGACTTGAGCATCAAAGCTAGCAAGATTGCACATAGCAATCCTGAATCTTTGACTGCTACTGAGTCTCGCAATATCGAAATACTTTAGGATCTGTGGACCATAAAGTTCGCGTAACACGGCTCGTTGGCGATATTCTGCCGACTTCGTGTCCCTATCCCACAGCTGGAAAGCTGTGCAGAGGAAATCTCGCGGGTCGACATACACATCATTCACATTTGCAGTGAAGATTATCAACAAAGACTCTGTTCTGCTGCGAGTTCTATTATGTGCAAGTGCATAGTACCTACCTCCAAGCTCGTCGCCGCAAGCACAGACGCCCCTAAAAGGAGTATTACCGAAAATCATCTCCAAAATTCTTTCTCCCGAGGAGTCATTGATTGTGTTAACTAACCGTTGGAAGGA
>NZ_JANSHW010000697.1:0-678 GCF_047461815.1 Synechococcus sp. R6-10 | reverse complement strand
ATCAAGCGCGGTCGCAAGCCAGCGCGGGAAGCCGGTGCCCAGCGGCAGGCTGCCGCCGAGATCGCAGTGCCGCTGTTCGGCTACAAGAACCATCTCAGCATCGACCGCGGGCACGGCTTCATCCGCCGTTTCACCGTCACGCATGCGGCGCGGCATGATGGCAGCCAACTCGGCGCGGTGCTGGATCCGAACAACACCGCGAGCGGCGTCTGGGCGGATACGGCCTATCGCAGCAAGGCCAATGTGGACCTGCTCCACCGACGCGGCCTCGTTCCCGAGTTCCAGCGCGCCAAGCCGCGCGGGCGGCCGATGCCAGCGCACATCGCCCGCGGCAATGCGACCCGCGCCCGGGTGCGCAGCCTGGTCGAGCACGTCTTCGCCACCGAGAAGCGCCGCATGGGCCTGGTCGTCCGCAGCATCGGCCTCGTCCGCGCTACCGCGCGCATCACCCTCGCCAATCTGGCGTACAACATGCGCCGCCTCGTCTGGATCGAAGGGAGAGCCGCGCCCGCTTGATCGGGCATGGCGTCGGAAAAGCCCCGTAGCCTGCGCCGGAAAGCCCCGCAAAGGCTCGAACCCCGCACACCCAACCGCGCGGCCACCCAAAACGACCCTCACCAACATCCAGCCAGACAGTTATTCGAGGTGTCCGCTCGTTGAGCACGGTCACGGCGAGCG
>NZ_JANSHW010000696.1:0-853 GCF_047461815.1 Synechococcus sp. R6-10 | reverse complement strand
CAGAGATAGGCAGGATGCGATCGCTTCTTTCCTGAACCATGTTCAGGAGAGTTCAGCGTGAATGTATCAGCATTCCTCGGGCTCATTCAAAATGGATATGGCTGTAACCTAGGGGCTCAGAGGGGCAAAGTGCTTCTCCCTTCGTTTGGGTTGCTGGAAAAGTTCGGCTAGAGTCAGATCAGTGACTGTGTCAACGTCTCGGCGGATCCCCATGCTCTCTCTGGCTGCAACTGAACCGCATCTGAGTCCCATCGATCTGGATCGCCTGCTCACCCCTGAGATTCAGCGGCCAGCCCGCTACTTGGGCAAAGAGTTTGGCGCCGTCCACCGTCCTTGGGATTCGGCACGGGTGCGTTGGGTGCTGAGCTATCCAGAGCTGTACGAGGTGGGAGCTTCCAACCTAGGCCACCTCATCCTTTACAACATCCTCAACGCCCAGCCGGATCAACTGTGTGACCGCACCTACTTGCCAGGCCCGGATCTGGCGGCCCGCCTGCGGCAGTTGGGGATCCCCCTCTTTGCCGTGGAATCCCGCCGTCCTCTGCGCGCTTTCCATATCATTGGCTTCAGCCTGGCTTACGAGCTGGGGGGCACCAACATCCTGGAGATGCTGGACCTAGCCGGGATCCCGCTCAAGTGGTGGGAGCGGCAGCCCTTTACCCCGGAAGAGTGCCCTCTGATCTTTGCCGGTGGGCCAACCGCCACCTCCAACCCGGAGCCTTTTGCCGACTTTTTCGATTTCTTCGTCTTCGGAGATGGGGAAGAGGTGCTGCCGGAAATTGGCCAAGTGCTGGCCGGATCCCTGTCCAAGCCCCGCCGAGAGGTCTTGCTGGAGCTGGCCCAGGTGCTGGGG
>NZ_JANSHW010000695.1:0-526 GCF_047461815.1 Synechococcus sp. R6-10 | reverse complement strand
GGAAACGGACAGAATGCTATCGCTTCACCGTTGAGCAGTAATGCTCAGCAGTGTTCAGCGTAAATGTATCAGACTTTCTTTCTGTGGCAACCCTTCCGGCTCGTTTGAAGAGCCATTCGGACGAGAGGAAAAAGATGGCTCTGGGCTGCTCGCGTCGGCAGGATCCATCCCCGGCAAAGCCAAAGAACCAGCAGCCTCGGTGGCCCGAGCATACAGCCTGGCTCGAACCTCTGCCTCCTGCTTGGGCTTCAGATAGAGGTTCTCCAGCAGCACCGCCATACCCGCCACCCACGGGGGGGCGATCACCGCCCCAACAATACCCAACAACTGGGTGCCCCCCAGCACCGCCAGCAACTGATACAAGGGCTTCACCCGCACCGAGGATCCCACCAACAGAGGATCCAACACATAGGTTTCCAGGTTTTGAACGGCAACGTATAGGATCAGCACCCACAAAAAAGTCCAGCCCCCCTGCACAATCGCCACCACCAAAGCGGGCAGGGATCCCAGTACTGGCCCAATGAAG
>NZ_JANSHW010000694.1:0-568 GCF_047461815.1 Synechococcus sp. R6-10 | reverse complement strand
CTCGCCAGCGCCTCCAGTACGAGCGGCTCTACCTCGTCCCGTATCCGCAGGTACTGGCTGCCTAAGTCTGCCATCCTGACTTGCAAGTCGAATCGTCCTCCTTGGTTGTAGACTGCAGGTTAGTATACCTTCTCGACCGCTGCAGGCGTTATTCCATTCACTGCTTGCCCCGACTCCCAAAGCGGCTGCATGCGTTGCCCATGCGCTACTACAAAGATACTGACTTCAGTGCTTCATTCCAACCGCCCAGTAACCACGGAAAGTGGGGTTTCGTTGGACTTGCGCGGCTGAGGAAGACAACTGGCAGGCAAGAGCCTCCAACTCCAGTGGGAACATATCGTCAACTGCGTAAGTCTTAATCAGTATAGCGTCACGCATGGGAATCTCTATGAACGGAGATACGGGTATGAACCATTGGATGATGTCTGGGTTGCACGCGCTTCTGAGCGCGATTGTTCTGGCGTCTACAATCGCTGTTGCCCACGCACAGTCCCTCACCTGGATAACCGATTTGTCGGGCTGCGCCAATATTTACCCAAGTGGCGTTTCAGCAGACGGCTCTGTTGAT
>NZ_JANSHW010000693.1:0-1960 GCF_047461815.1 Synechococcus sp. R6-10 | reverse complement strand
CCAGCGGTGCAAGTCCAGTCTGGGCCTGCTTTTGTCTCACGGGGGGGAGAAAAGCTACAGGGGGCGCTGCAAACTTTTCCTGTTCAGGTGCAGGGTCGTATTTGTTTGGATGCGGGCATTTCCACAGGAGGTTTTACAGACTGCTTGTTGAAACGGGGAGCCCAGCGGGTCTACGGAGTGGATGTGGGCTATGGGCAACTGGCCTGGTCTTTGCGAACGGATGCGCGGGTGATCCTAAAGGAGCGGGCCAACTTGCGCCATCTGCAGCCGGAGGATCTGTACGGAAGCGAGGCACCTCCCCAGAGCTGGCCGGATTTGGCGGTGGTAGACCTGTCTTTTATTTCCCTGACTAAGGTGCTAGCTCCGCTGTGGAACCTGTTGCGTTTCCCACGGGAGGCGCTGTTGCTGGTGAAGCCCCAGTTTGAGGCGGGCCGAGACCAGGTGGGTAAAAAGGGGGTGGTACGGGATCCGGTTGTCCATGCCCGCGTGCTGGAGACGGTGATGCGCTCGGCCGTGGCCCAGGGCTGGCAGGTGCAAGGCTACACGTGGTCGCCCATCACTGGCCCTGCCGGCAATATCGAGTATTGGCTCTGGCTGGCTGAAGGAGAAGGGATCCCTCTCCCCAGCGGCAGTGCGCTACAACAGATGAGCGAGCAGGCGAGAGCGACTTTACATGCATAGATCGTCGATTTTGTCAATAAGCTAATGTGCTGGGTTGGGGGAGATGAGCCAAAAAATTGAAGAATTGTTTCAGGAAGGGATTCGGCGCTATGAATCCGGGGAAGCAGCCAAGACGTTAATTCCCTCTTTTGAGTCGATCTGTAAGGGATCCCCAAAGGCGGCGGCGGCTTGGACGTGCTTGTCCTGGCTCTACCTTCTGGAGGGGCAGGCGGAAAAAGCTCTGAAGGCCGCCCAGACTGCTGTGAAGTTGGATCCGGTGGATGCCCAGCCCCGTGTGAATCTGACCCTAGCCATGCTGGAGCTGAAAAAAACCGGGGTACGCCAGCAGGTGGAGGCCATTAAGCAAATCTTGGCACGGGATCCCGAGCAGATTGAGGGTGTCAAATCCAACCTGCAAGAGGGAGGGAACCGCCGTCCTGCTTGGCCCCACTTGAGCAAGATTTACAACTGGCTCTTTGAAGAAGATTAAGTGACCCTATTCCTGGTTTTGCAACAAGACTTTAGGAAAATCTAGAGCTTTTTATTTTAATCTACAACTCTTAGCGATGTTCTCATGGAGTTGGTGCTAAACTTCTTGTACCCAATAGCAATATGGGATCCATTTATCGATAGGGGTTAGCTCTCGTCGCTTCTCTTCCCCGGCCTCAGTTGATTGATGAGATTGAACTCCGGGCTGGCGCGAGATGCTTAGCTCGGCGGTGGCTGCACTTCATTATATTGCAGTGGTGTTGCACTGCCGCCGCTTCCATAGCCACTGAATCGAGTCCCGTTTTCCAACCTCACTTTTTTGACCCCTTTGACTGCAGATGGGAGGAACTTTAAGATGAACCGTCAGACCGTTTGGGTTAAGAGCGATACCCGAAACCACCAAGGCTATTTCATTCCCCAGTGTGAGTATACTTTGGTCGAGGCCGACCAAAACGGCTGGGCGCTGATCTGTGCGGACAATGCCCGCTGCTATTATGTGGATCCCGAACAACTCTGGTTTGAGGCGGGATGAGAACTGTTGCTGCCTATTCAGGGCTGCTTGACTTCGAGGGAGTTCTGTAGAAACGCGGGCTCCCCATCATACATTCTCCCCATGCCGTTGGGCAGGGGTTTTTTCATGGGATGAGGATTGGCCCGTCATGCCTGTACACAGAACGGGCTTTAGGCTGGTACCTTGGGGCTTCTTCGACCGCAACCCGACAATCAATCTAGCGGAGCCGGCGTAAACTACCCGGCTCCGACCGCTAAGCGGTACGGAGCAGGCTTTCAGTAGCCCTGAGCCTGTTCTGCT
>NZ_JANSHW010000692.1:0-846 GCF_047461815.1 Synechococcus sp. R6-10 | reverse complement strand
CGGTGTGAGTGTCGGTGTAGGTGTCGGAGTTGGAGTCGGTGTAGGTGTAGGCACTGTCGTCCCACCGCTTCCGCCGTCACCGCAGCCGGTCAGCCCCAGACAGGCCGCTCCTAGACTCAAGGCCACAAGAGAGAGTTGTAACTGCTTTTTTCTTCATCGCTCTCTCACTCCTCGTCACTATCGGACTTGACTTTAGTTTTTATCGACCTGTCTTGCTGCAGTGTACTCCAGTCCAATTGCTGTTCAGGACGCTTCTGTGCCGAGGCAATTTACAATTATTGTAATAAACCTTGGCTTAGCTGGCAAACTCCAACTAGGGAATAGCTCCTTCAGACTTGCTCTTAGGTACCTTGCTTGTAAGCACAAAATCTGGCGCTCCAAGCCAACTTTCAGAACCTCGCCTATGCCGCTCGAGCCAGCAATGTTCACACAACGTTGGAAAGGGAGGAGAATTGAGAAGCATTCGGCCTTTGTGGAGAGGGGCTTGTGCATCCAATCGCGATGGGATCCCTGGCTAGCTTTATCGCCGGCTTGGCGACGGGGCTGGGGGCTTTGCCGGCCCTTTTTCTTCCCTCGCTCTCCGAAAGGGTACAAGGGATCCTGCTGGGGTTTGGGGGTGGGGTGATGTTGGCGGCCACCTCTTTTTCCCTGCTGGTGCCGGGCACCGAGGCAGCCATAGCGCTGGGGTATTCCCCATTTGGGGCGGCTGTGGTGATGGTGGCAGGCCTGTTGTTGGGGGCGATCTTCCTGGAGAGTGCCCACCGCCTCTTTCCTCACGAGCACTTTTTCAAAGGGGTGGAAGGGGAGAACCGCGCCCATTTGAAGCGGATTTGGCTTTTTATCATT
>NZ_JANSHW010000691.1:0-576 GCF_047461815.1 Synechococcus sp. R6-10 | reverse complement strand
CGCCAGGGCCGCCCCATTCACCGCCCCCACTGCCCCATAAAACCAGAGCAAGCCCAGCCCAAATAGAACCAGACCGACCACTCCCAAGCTGTACAGCCAGCGGGCCCGCACTTGCCGCTCCTTGATCCCCAGAGCCAGACATGACAACAGCGCCAACAGCACCCAGGCCCAGCTCAACCCTGGGATCCAACCCACCGCCAAAGTCTCCGGGATTCCCAACTGCTGCGGGTCGATGAGGCCAAAGGTTCCCGCCAGCACTCCTGTGCCGCCGAACTCCCGCCTCAGCATCCACTCAGCATCCACTAAGGGCAGAGCAAAAACAGCAAAACGGCAATCAGATTGGTCAGCAACAGCAGCATGGGCAGAGATTCAACAAGACCAAGGAGGGCCATCCGACAAAGATAGCAGCCAGCCCTCTTCTCAGCTCCTCAGCTCAAGACACTTCTCACGGGAAAGTGTTCCGCACCTCTGCTGCGGACAAGGCCAGTTGGATCTGTTCTGGCCTCAGCTAGAAATTGCAGGAGCCCCGCACTGTACCCGTAGGGTCAGTGTCGGGAGGAATGCGGAAGTTATGAT
>NZ_JANSHW010000690.1:0-736 GCF_047461815.1 Synechococcus sp. R6-10 | reverse complement strand
CGCCTGGGGGCAGTGGTGCTACTTCGCCGCGCCGAGCAGCCGCTACTATCTCACCCCAGCCGAGCCTGCGAAGCTCATGGAGGTGCAGGACGCGGCGGAAACCGAACTCACGAGCTACGATCGCGCGGTTGGACGCTACCACCTTACGCGCCAAGCGGTTGTGCTGGATGGGACAGAAACGCTGCAGCATGCGACCAAGCAGTGGCGCGTGCGAGTTGCGAGCCGCGACTTAGGGCGCACGACGCCGTTTTTCTCACACGCGCTTGTACCGCCGCGAATCGCTAAGCCCGAAACGGGCGCGAAACTCGCGATCGACACACGCCGCCAATACTTGCATGTGGCGGTTGGCAGCACGCTGCGCACTTACCATCTGCACTCGCGCACGCTGCTGCTGCAACGCGAGTACGACGGGCGCATCGAGTGCTTGGAGCGCGATAGCAGGCTCGACGCGCTGCTGATTGTTGTGCGCGACGCGACGACGCGCGTGGTGTATCTCTCACGGGATGCTGGTGATACGGCTACGGAGATCTTGCGTATGACAACCGCGGGTTTAGTGGTGTGCGCCGTAAGCCCACATGCGACTTGGTGCGCATTCTATCAGGGCGCGGGCGACGCGCTTATGCTGCGCCGCACGCGAGACGGCGGCGCGACTTGGGATACGCCGCTGCAGGTGCAGGTGGATGGCGCAAACGCCACAGGCACGCCGCTGGACGCCGCCTACGACGCGCGCTATAAC
>NZ_JANSHW010000689.1:0-719 GCF_047461815.1 Synechococcus sp. R6-10 | reverse complement strand
GGGGAACCCACGCGCCCCACGCGGTTCCCCTCGCGAAGCGGGGGGGACCTACGGAGGGGGGCAATTCATGAACTTTGGACACGCGATTGGTATAAGACCTCTTGTTTGCTGACGCCAGAGCCTGATTTGTCCGCAGGCTATTGACATCTCTGACCAATTTATGATATAATTAGAATATGTGCACAGTGCCACTGACACTGTATGTCGGGACGCTTCAGGTGGAAGCGACGCCAAAGGATGTGCTGAACCAAGCGGAGCCGTTGGCGCCGACCTTTGTGAACGCCGAGTCGGTTCGCGCCTTCTACTGGACGGGCGTCACAGGCGGCAGCGCGCCGATTGCCTACACGGTGCGCGGGGGCAACACCAACGGCTGGCAGTGGAGCCAGTCGGGACAGATAGTCGGCAACGCGCGCGGCTGGTTCCGCGTGGTTGTTAAGCCACCCGCCGCGTACAACTGGTATCGCCTCGAGGTATCGGGCGCGTCCCAAACGATGCAGAGCAAAATCACAGGAGTGGAGGAGGTTGCAGAATGAGCGCAGAGCGCATCACGCGACGCGAAATGCTGAAACGGCTGATTGTCGCCCCGATTGGCGCAACTGTGCTGACCACGCTGGAGGTACGCCAAGCCTCGGCAGCCACGATGCAGCCCTACTACGACCCGTACTTCGTCGCCGTGCTGTGGGAAGGGCGCACGCGCTGCGACTGCCTGTGGCGCAGCT
>NZ_JANSHW010000688.1:0-737 GCF_047461815.1 Synechococcus sp. R6-10 | reverse complement strand
GGATCCCATCACCGCCCGTTCCGACATCATCGCCGTCGGGGGAGCAGAGGATAAGGAAAATGAGCGCCACATCCTTTGGGAGTTCTTCCGCCGAGCGGGGGGAAAGTCTGCCCACATCACCATCGTGCCCGCGGCTTCTGGGATCCCGGCGGTGCTGGGGGAGATCTACGCCAACATTTTTCAGCAGATGGGGGCGGCCAGCCTCCAAGTTCTAGATATCCGCAGCCCGATGGAGGCAAGGGATCCCGATAACGTTGAGAAAATCCGCTTCTCCACCGGCATCTACTTTACGGGTGGGGATCAGGAGCGGCTGGCGGAGGTGCTGGCCCACAGCGAGCTGATGGAGGCCATTCGACAGCAGTGGCAGCGGGGGCAGACGGTAATTGCCGGAACCAGCGCCGGAGCTTCTGCGTTGGGGCAGCAGATGATCTCCCGCGGCTACAGCGGAGAACCGCCCACGCCGGCAATTGTAACGGTGAAGACAGGCCTGGGCCTTTTGCCTCGCGTCATCATCGATCAACATTTCCATCAGCGCAATCGCCTGGTGCGGCTGGTTACGGCGGTGGCCCACTATCCCCAATGTTTGGGTATCGGCATTGATGAGAATACGGCGGTGGTGATCCAGGCCGACGATGTGATGGAGGTGATCGGCTTGGGGACGGTGACGATTGTGGACGGGACGCAACTGTACTCGACCGTTCAGGAGGCGGCGGCGGATGAGTATTTTCGGCTGCACA
>NZ_JANSHW010000687.1:0-1028 GCF_047461815.1 Synechococcus sp. R6-10 | reverse complement strand
AGAGCAGAGCAGGCTCAGGGCTACTGAAAGCCCGCTCCGTACCGCTTAGCGGTCGGAGCCGGGTAGTTTACGAGATAGGCTTTTCGGCTGCAAGTCGCACAAAGCGATTTTGGTTGTAGAGCTGCTGAGCCACCACTGCGAAACCCACCTTCTCCAGCAACCACACCAGGTCTTCGGCGCTGAAGCGATTGTGCTCGTAGAAGTGGGTAAACTGATCCAACAGCGTTTCCAAAGGCGTGTCCGACTGGAAGAGTTGGGCCTCTGTATCGGCATCGAAGTAGAGGCTGAGCGGGGCGCGCACCCAATCCACCAGCAAAAATCGCCCCCCCGGCTTGAGTAGACGCAACACCTCCTGCAACAAGCGCAAGGGCTGCACCATCTCGTGCAACACCACCACTGCCTGAGCTGCATCGATGCTGTTGGCCGCAAGCGGCAAGTGAGGGTCGTGCAGGTCGGCCTGCAGCAAATGGACTCCAGGGATCCCTTTCAAATCCGCCGCCGCTCGCTCCAACATGTAGGGCATCACATCCACCCCGATGAAGTGCCCTCCGGGATAGCGTTGCGCCCACTGACCCAAAGCAAACCCCGGCCCGGTTCCCAGATCCAACAAGCGCGGTGCAGGAGGCAGACAGGGCTCGATGTGCATCTGCCAGAACTGCCAAAAAGCCTCATTAAAACGCCCCGGCGCTGTTGCCAGCATGCGCTCGCAGAAGCTGGGGCCACGGTGGTGCTGGTAGAGAAGCTGAAAGGTATCGAGGCCGGTCTGGGGCATGGCTGAAGATTGTTGAGAAAATTGCTAGAGGGATCACCAGAATTCGCTGATGGGCTGAAAAGAGCATCGGGGGATCCCCAGAAGAAAGCTCGAATGTTGGCCTAACGAGCAGTGGGAGCGCTGGAAAAGTTGGCAATGCCGGTCTCCAGGTCGCTAAAGCAGGTCAGTACCTTTTCCATGGAGGTGAGGTTGAGGACGAGGGCCACACTTTCCGGCACGCAACAAAGGCTAATGTTGCCCCCGGCAGCACGGCACT
>NZ_JANSHW010000686.1:0-721 GCF_047461815.1 Synechococcus sp. R6-10 | reverse complement strand
AATCTACACTCCCTTTGCCAAGGTCGAGAAAGAGTATCCTTTAATACAATTCTTTCGGCAGGCGAGCAAGGTTAAGACAACGCAATGGATCCCGCTTGACCACATCGGTACAGTGGGGGGCAGACGGGTCTGCGGCACATGGAAAGAACCTATCTGCTGGGGTTGGGCTGGATCTTGGGCCTGCTGGTGCGGGCTTGGCCCCAGGCTGCCGGGTGGGGCTGGGGGATCCTGCTGGGATTGGGGCTGGCGGGATCCCTGCTGTGCCGGCGGCAACCGCGTCTGGCCCGCACTTGGCTGGCGATGGGTCTGGTGGGGTGTCTGGCTTGGAATTACCTGGGTTGGCGGCAGCCTTTTCCCGGGCCGACGGATATCAGCCTGTTGGCCCCCCAGCAGCAGATGAACTTGGTGGGCACCGTCCTCTCGGAACCTCGTCCCACCCGCAGCGAACGGCGGCAATTTTGGCTGAGAGCAGAGCAGGTGCTCAACGCCGACTCCACGGCCCGCCAGGTCAGCGGCAAGCTCTACGTCACCACCGGCCCTGAGGCCCTCCAGGACAAGGATCTCCACCCCAACCAACGGGTGCGCCTGACGGGATCCCTGTACCTGCCCAGTCCGGCCTTGAACCCGGGCAGCTTTGATTTTCAAGCCTACCTGCAGCGCCAGGGGGCTTTTGCCGGCTTCAGCGCCCGTGAGGTGATCCTGCAGCCGGGGGGAAGAGGTT
>NZ_JANSHW010000685.1:0-739 GCF_047461815.1 Synechococcus sp. R6-10 | reverse complement strand
AGCCCAGCGGTTTCACCAACAACCCACAGATCCCAATCGCCACTTCGATTGTGGACTACATCTTCCGCTGGCTGGGCGCCAAGTTCCTGCACGAGTCGCCGCCGCCTGCCGAGCCGCTGGAGGGCGACAGTGCGCTTGCAGAGGCGTCGCCGATTGAGGCGGGCGTGCAGGGGGGCGTGGATGCGACGATCTCTCCCCACGGGCAGGGCGCAGTGACCACGGACTGGTCGAAACTCATTAGGCTGCAGCAGGATGCGCCGCCCTGCCCCACCTGCGGGATGATGATGACCCGCGCAGGCGCGTGCTACCAGTGCCTCCACTGCGGCGCGTCGTTCGGGTGTGGATGACGCGCTTCGGAATCTGGGCGTCAGGGAATCACATTAAACGGACGCTTGTCGTACAAGCGGTACACATGGAAATCGGAATCGAGAGTGAACACCGTATCCAAATTGAGCGATTCTGCAGCCGCCACGATGGAGGCATCCGCCAAATCCATCGGGATGTCCGCGTACTTCTCCATCAGTGTTCGCATCCGTTGCAATTCTGCATCGGAGGGGCAGTGGATGGCTATCTTGCCGTGCGTCCAGAGCGTCCAGAGGTGATTCTGGAGCGCAAAGCCGCCAAGCTTCCCCAGAAAATACATCGCTTCCACGAGACTGGGCACAGTTATCAATAGGGGTTGTGCTGGGAGAAACTGAAGTGCCTCTGCACAGCGCGCATGCGCAGGGTCTTCGGCGTT
>NZ_JANSHW010000684.1:0-1093 GCF_047461815.1 Synechococcus sp. R6-10 | reverse complement strand
GCTGTGGTTGGTGCAGCGGATTCGTCGGCGGCAGAAAATGGCCGGCAGGGGTCTGTGAATGGGCGCAAGGCGATTCAGAATCCCAACTGAGAACCCAATCCTGGACAGTCTGCAGGTGCAGAGATCCATCCGTTTTCACAGAGCTTTTCACAGATAAGGTCTCATGATGGAAGACATGCGAGCGTTGTTGACAGACCTCAGCCGTCGCTCCCAGCGATGGGGGGAGCAGTTGGGATCCGCTTTGCAGACGGGTATGAACCAGCTCACGCAAGCCCCTCAGCCCATTGTGTTGCTCTCTTCGCGGGAACTGGAGAAAATGCGGCGGGCTTGTCGCCTGGCAGCAGATCTGCTCAAGCACTTGGAGCCGATGGTGCGGCCAGGGGTCACCACCCAAGAGCTTAACGACGAGGCCGAGCGATGGACGCGGGCGCATGGGGCCAGAAGCGCCCCTTTGGGCTACCATGGCTTTCCCAAGTCCATCTGCACCAGCGTCAACCACGTGGTTTGCCACGGCATTCCCAGCCCCAAGCAGATCCTGCGAGAAGGCGACATCATCAACATCGATGTCACCCCGGTTTTGGATGGCTACCACGGCGATACGTCCAAAACCTTCTTTGTCGGACAGCCTTCTGAGCGGGCGCGGCGCCTGGTGGAGGTGACCGAAGAATGTCTGCGGCGGGGCATTGCTGCCGTCAAGCCGGGGGGGAGAGTCGGCGACATTGGCGCTGCCATCCAAGAATATGCCGAGGCCCAGGGCTACAGCGTGGTGCGGGATTTTGTCGGGCATGGGGTGGGACGGCAATTCCACACTGCTCCCCAGATCCCCCACTACGGCGAGCGAGGAAAAGGGGAGAAACTCCGCCCCGGCATGGTGTTCACCATCGAGCCGATGATCAACGAGGGCACCTGGGAGGTGAAGGTGCTCTCCGACGGGTGGACGGCGGTCACTTTGGATGGCAAGCTCTCGGCCCAATTTGAACATACGGTCGCCGTTACCGAAACCGGTGTAGAGATCTTGACCCTGCCTTCCCAAAGCCCCTGAGCCGATCATGAACAGCGCCCCCGCTCTCCGCCTGCGCCTCTCCTCCGAGAA
>NZ_JANSHW010000683.1:0-965 GCF_047461815.1 Synechococcus sp. R6-10 | reverse complement strand
AACCCGGTTTACCTGCTGCAAGGGATCCCTTCAAATTGGAAAGCCCAGTAAGCCCCCCGTTGCTCTGCTTTCCCTTCTCCCTGTGGGGGAGGGAAAGTTATCCCTCGTCCTCCTCATCGGCGGTGAACCCCGGTCGGTACAGGTAGGCGGAGGAGGGACGGTTGGTCTTCTTGATTTGGTCTTTGATGGATTCCAGGTCGATGTAGCGATCCGCCAAGTTGATCAGTTGATCGCTGGTCATGGAACGCAAGCTGACCACCTCCACTCGTGCCCCTTGGTAGCTAACGGCATTGACCGCATAGGCCAAGTCTCCATCGCCGCTCACCAGCACAGCCGTCTCATACCAGCGCACCAGCGACAGCATATCCACGGCAATTTCCACATCCAGGTTGGCTCTCTTGGATCCATCGGGCAACTGGGTTAGCTCTTTGGTAACCACGCGGTAGCCATTGCGGCGCATCCAGAGCAAAAACCCCTGCTGCTTTTCGTTGTTGCGATCGACGCCGGTGTAGAAAAAAGAGCGCAAAAGGGGCGACCGACCACTCAGAGTCTTCAGCAGACGGGTGTAGTCGATCTCAATGCCCAGTTGCAGAGCGGCGTAGAACAGATTAGACCCGTCGATGAATATGGCCACACGCCCACGGTTGTCCTGCAAGGGATCCGCAGGCTGAAAGCCGGGATCAGGATCAAGACGCAGCATTCGGGTTTTCTTCTCCAAGTTTTGACAAAAGGGCAGAAAAAAGAGGTGTTAAATGGGTTTAATCGCCAATACAGCTCTTTCCGGCAGCACTGACTACAGCTAATGCAGACGCCTCTCTTGTGCGATAGGGATCTTACTGCTTCCCAGAGTGATCTGCAGAATTCCCATGAAGTCGGAAAAAGCCGTAAAAGGCTGCCCCAAGCCCTGGGACACATGATTTACCCTAGCGCAGGAGAGACGATCCCCGGAGAAGATTTCCAAAATC
>NZ_JANSHW010000682.1:0-592 GCF_047461815.1 Synechococcus sp. R6-10 | reverse complement strand
TGCTCCCCTTCACCCCTGCATTTGCCTGCCAGCCCCCCCAAGAGTTTATCCAAACGGTACTTGAACAGGGCCTGCGCGTTCGCCATCTCAGCGTCGGTTGGGATTTTTGCTTTGGTCACCGTCGCTCCGGCAACGCCCAAACGCTCCAGGCTTGGGGATCCGAGCGCTGCATTCCGGTGGAGGTGATCCCGGAGGCGAAACTCAACGGGGAACGGGTGAGCAGCTCTCGCATTCGAGCTGCCTTGGCGACTGGGGAGGTGTCCACTGCCGAAGCGCTCTTGGGTCGCCCCTATCGTCTGATGGGAGAGGTGGTGCAAGGGGATCAGCGGGGCCGACAACTGGGCTTTCCCACCGCCAACCTCCGCTTGCCTCCGGAGAAGTTTTTGCCCCGCGATGGGGTGTACAGCGTTTGGGTGGATGTGCCTGCTGCTGCGGCAGCTCTACCTGGGGTGATGAACATTGGCCATCGGCCCACGTTTGCCGGTTTACAGCACACCGTCGAGGTGCATCTATTGGATTGGACAGGAGATCTCTACGGGCAAGAGGTGCGGGTGGCGCTACGGGGCTTTATCCGCCCAGAGCGGAGATTTCC
>NZ_JANSHW010000681.1:0-5183 GCF_047461815.1 Synechococcus sp. R6-10 | reverse complement strand
AACAAACAGAATGCTATCGCTGCATAGTTGAACAGTGATGTTCAGCAGTGTTCAGCGTAAATGTATCAGACCCATTCCACTATGGCAGAGGAGAAGCCAAAAACCCACTCTCCGGCTTTTGCCAGGCATGCTCGCTATAGTGGAAGCCGAGTTGCGGGATAGATTCTGTGTTGCAGGCTTCTCCTTTCTTCCAGGCCGGGCGGATGGGCGCCTATCCCCTGGGCTCAGGCTGCTATCACTTCTCGGTGTGGGCGCCCTTGGTTGAGCAGGTGGAGCTGAAGCTGCTCAGCCCTGTCCAACGTTGCTTTACTCTAGTGCGGGATGAGCAGGGCTATTGGCAGGGGGAGGTGGACGGGATCCCACCTGGGCCGGTGGACTATCTCTACCGTCTGCACACCCAGGCAGGGGTAGTGGAGCGGCCGGATCCCGCTTCCCGCTGCCAGCCCTACGGCGTCCACGGCCCTTCGCGGGTGGTGGATCCCCACTTCGACTGGCAGGATCAGGGGTGGAAGGGGATCCCCCTGTCTCAGTGGATCCTCTACGAGCTGCATGTAGGCACCTTTACCCTCGAGGGCACCTTTGCTGCTCTGATCCCTCGCCTGCCGGAGTTGGTGGAGTTGGGGGTAAACGTGCTGGAGCTGATGCCGGTGGCCCAGTTTCCAGGAGAGCGCAACTGGGGCTACGACGGCGTCTACCCCTACGCGGTGCAGACCAGCTATGGAGGAGCGGCAGGCTTCAAAGCCCTAGTCAATGCCTGCCACCAACTGGGTTTGGCCGTCATCTTGGATGTGGTCTACAACCACCTGGGGCCGGAGGGGAACTACCTGCGGGATTTTGGCCCCTACTTCACCGACAAGTACCACACCCCTTGGGGGGATGCCCTCAACTTCGACGACCGCTATTCTGACGGCGTGCGAGAGTTTTTCCTACAAAACGCCGAGTACTGGCTGGAGGAGTTTCATCTCGATGGGCTGCGGCTGGACGCGGTGCATGCCATCTACGACTTCAGCGCCTACCCCTTCTTGCAGGAATTGGCAGAGCAGGTGGATGCCCTAGAAGCTCGCACTGGCCGGCCCAGGGTTCTCATTGCCGAAAGCGACCTCAACGATGTCCGCCTCATCACCCCCCGAGAGCAAGGGGGCTACGGGCTAGATGCCCAGTGGTGCGATGACTTCCACCACTCACTTCACACCCTGCTTACCGGGGAAAAGACAGGCTACTACCAGGACTTTGGCGAATTGGAGCACCTGGCCAAGGCTTACCGGGAGAGCTACGTTTATTCTGGCCAGTACTCCTGCTACCGCGCCAGGCGTCACGGCAACTCCGCTGTTGGGCGACCGGGATCCCAATTTGTTGTCTGCATTCAAAACCACGATCAAATCGGCAACCGCATGTTGGGAGAGCGCCTCAGCCAGCTCACCTCTTTCGAGGGCCTCAAATTGGCTGCCGCTGCCCTGCTGCTAGCTCCCATGCTGCCGCTGCTATTTATGGGGGAAGAGTATGGGGAAGTGGCGCCATTTCTGTATTTTGTCAGCCACGGGGATCCCGATTTGGTGGAAGCGGTACGACAGGGACGCCGCCGCGAGTTCAGCGCCTTTGCCTGGCAGGGAGAGCCGCCGGATCCCCAAGCTGAAGAGACTTTCTTGCGCTCCAAGCTCAATTGGGACTTGAAAAAAGCCGGTCACCACCAGGTTCTCTGGAAGTGGTACCAGGCCCTGATCCAGCTGCGCAAAACCCAGCCGGCCCTCCAGCATCTGGAGCGGGACGGGGTGGAAGTGGAGCTCTTTTCCAACTCTGGCCTAGCTCTGCACCGCCGCCAGGGATCCCAGGCTTTGCTTGCCCTTTTCAATTTCAGCCCCGATCAGCCAGTCACCTATACCCAATGGCCCAGCGGCACCTGGGAGAAGCTTTTGGATAGCCACGAGGCCCAGTGGTTGGGCAAGGGATCCCAACTGCCGGCAGAAAGCCAAGGGGATCCGGTTGAGGTACTGGGCTATGGGGTGGGCCTCTATGGTGCTTTGCACCGCTAACGCAGATGGCTGCGGCCAGAAGGGAAATCTCGACCGCTCCAGACCTGGCAAACGGAAACGGTCTAGCCGATCTTCGCGCCGCGGAAATAGAGGGAGTCAGGCAAGGGCCTGCGGGCGAGGCTGGGATTTCGGGAAGGTTTGCTCACCGGTTGGCCGCGATAGGTCAGCTTGGGCTTGGCAGGGTTGCCCGTAGGAGCAGCCTCTGGTTGGGACTGCACGGGTACGCCCGGCGACAGTTGAGCCCACACTTCCGCGTGATTCTCAAACTGCACCACAATGCTAAGAAATCCCCTTTCAATGTC
This sequence comes from Synechococcus sp. R6-10, assembly GCF_047461815.1. Classification (NCBI taxonomy): domain Bacteria; kingdom Bacillati; phylum Cyanobacteriota; class Cyanophyceae; order Synechococcales; family Synechococcaceae; genus Synechococcus; species Synechococcus sp. R6-10. The sequence continues at coordinate 2,851 of NZ_JANSHW010000681.1, read as the reverse complement.
GGCGCGACAGGCAGATATCGCGTCTTGGGCGCGTTTGTACACTTGCCGAAGGGCGTAGAAGTGATTCTGAAACTTGATCACCTCCACCAAACCCTGAGGAGTCGAAGCCCAGAAGCCACTGTCTGCATCGCTGTAGTCGAGAATAACCATGGCTAACTCCTACACTGACGAGTGGATGGATAAAGAATTCCCAACTCTTCCACTATGGATATCAAACGTCGTGAAACGTAATGGTGAGCTTGATCACATTGACAATGTTTCGATATCTCTTGAGTGTCTTGATTGCAGCTATGTTGAATTACAGTAGTGCAACCGCTCCTTGGCTCTCAACTTTCCTCTTCCTAATGAGATAAAAACTGCGAGTTAGGGCCTCGGCGGTGCAGATTGTCAGGGGAACGTCTCAAGCTCGTTCAAAGCCCCTATTTTCAGATAGAATATCTACAGAATCACTATGGAAATAACTTGTAATCTTGACCGCAGCCGTAGCGCCAAGCCTCGCGGCGCCGCTTCCAGAAGTAGTCCTGGGGGTTGGTTTCCGGCTCCGGGCGATCTGTTAGCCTTTGCAGCAGCTCGTAGAGGCCAAGGGCGCCAAAGTGGCCCGCCCATGCCACCAGCTCCGGCAACCCCAACCGAGGCAAAAGTCTGGCTACCAAGCTGGGATCCCGACGCGTCACCCCCCACAGGGCCTGGGCCAAGCCGCCAAACTGCACCACATCCTGCAAAAAGGGCTGCACCACCTGGGGGCCAGCGGCAACCATGGCCGCAAACACCCTGCTCAACAGGCGGTTAATGCTATTGGGATCCCAACTTTTGTTCTGCAGAGGGGGAATCATGGCCTTCTGAAATAGCCAGGTCACGGCCAAGTTGGGCTGGTAGGGTTGCAGCAGGGCCAGGGCTGCCTGGTTCAACTGCCGTTGCGCCAGGGCCTCGTGGATCCCCTGCTGTAGGCGATCCAGGTGGCGCAACATGGCGCCAAAGCCGCCAAAGCTTAGAGGCGACTGGCTGCCACTGCTATCCCCCACCGCCAATAGGCGATCCCAGGGCAGTTGCAGCGGGCTGCGGCGGTAGGCGGGGAAAACGCCACATAGCTTGCGCACCCAGCGGATCTGGGCCAGCTCCACCCCCTGGTAGGCTGGCAGCAGCCGGCAGTAATCCCGCCAGAGCTGCTCTAGACTAGGCCGCCGGGGATCCCGGTCGCAGTAGGTAAAAAGATAGGTGGTGCGCCCATCGCGGGCAGGGAAAGCTTCCCAAAAGGGCTGGTAGCCGTTCTGGGCTGGGGTAAAGCTGTAGAAGAGATCTCCCGTGGGTTGGTCGGGCAGCCCCTGGGCACAGGATCCCACCACCAGACAGACGCTATCTGGCGGCTGTCCTCGGCGAGCCTGGGCCGCGATGGGCGAGCGGTGCCCCATGGCATCCACCAGCAGTTGAGCACGGATCTGTCCCTTGGTGGTCTGGAGGCAGATCCCATCGGGGTGAACGGTGGCACTTTGAAAGGCAGTCTGCTCCCACACTTGGCCCCCCCAGGCCAGGAAATGCTGCTTGAGGAACTCCAGGAGGCTGACTGGATCCACGCCCACATTCAGCACTCCCTCCACCCACCAGTGGGGGCCCTCCCCAAAGCCAATCCGCCCCCTCGGGTAGTGGGTAACCTGGACTGCCTCCCACTCGGGCGGGGTAAGCAGCTCCAGCTCTAGCAACACCTGCAGCTCCTGGTGTGAGGTGTTCCACTCCTGCTCCCGCCCCCGCAGGATCCCGCGCTCCAGCAGGATCACCCGCCAGCCCCGCTTGGCCAAAGCCGCCCCCAGAAGGATCCCCAAGGTGCCGCCGGCAATCACCACATCGGCATCCCAGGATTGGCTGCCCAAACGAGCGGAAGAAGGGTGAACCACTGCCGGGGGCAGTTCCGCCTGCGGCTGCCGCAGGGATCCCCACCAGCGATCCAAGGTGGGCAGGGCTTCTGGCGGGGGGACGAATTCAGCCATCGGCAGGAGGAACTTCACTCTAGACCAAGCCCCGACTTTTGAGGCGACGGTGGAGCAAAAGCAGCGTATCCGACTCGCCGACATTGCCCGGAAACAACACCACCGGCAGGTTGGGAAAGCGGGGATGATCGGACGGGGTGATCACCATCGAGATCCCAGGGTAGACTTGCCCCAGCAGACGCACCGCCGGCAAGTTGAGGCCAACGCTGAGGGTGTCGTTGGAGGTGATGCCACCCTTGCTGATGAGATAGCCGATCCCTTCTGGCAGCCCCTGCACCACACCCATCAACAACCGGGAAACCTTCTGCCCAAAAGCTAGGCGCATTTCTACGGCGTCCTTTTCGAACGTCAGTTCCTCTCGGCTGGTGTAGACCACCGGCGTCAGACCCTGCTCATAGGCGCTGTGAACTTGGGCCAGGATCCCAGGCAGCAGCTCCGCGTCGGGATCCAATAGTCGCCTCACCTCCACCTCGATGCCTTGGGTTTCAGGCTCCTGCAGAAGGCGGGCCAACTGCTGGCTGGACTTTTGCACATGGGATCCCACAATCACCACCCCTGGCCGATCTGAGCGGACAAACCGCCCCATCTGCTCTGGCAGAACCGGCTGTGGCGGCAATTGGGCCAGAGCCGTCAAGAGGCTGGCGGCGCTGCGGAACAAAAAGCGCTTCCCCTGCTCTATAGCCGCCCAAACATCCTGGGCAAAGCGATCCAGATCCGCCTGGGTTTCTCCATCCACCACACAGCAGACATTCCCCTCCAGACTCAAAAGCCGCTCCAGACAGCCGGCGCGAATCTGCTCTAGGGTCAATCGCTCCACCTGCTCAGCCCGGATCCGCCCCTGGGTTTTCTCCTGCACATAGTCCGGCAAA
>NZ_JANSHW010000680.1:0-744 GCF_047461815.1 Synechococcus sp. R6-10 | reverse complement strand
CCCTTTAAAAACGCAGTGCCGGCCATGTGAATATCGTTGTCATCACGCATAGGCCAAGAATACGATTGAGCGATGCAACGACTTCAAGCCTTCAAGTACGAATTGCTGCCCAACGGCCAGCAGGTGCGACTCATGCGCCGCTTCGCTGGCTCGTGCCGGTTCGTCTACAACAAGGCGCTGGCGTTACAGAAAGAACGCTACGAGTGTGGCGAGAAGAAGCTTGGCTACGCCGAGCTGTGCAAGCTGCTCACTGAATGGCGCAATAGCACAGAGACGGCGTGGCTGGGCGATGCGCCGGTGCATCCGCTGCAACAGGCGCTCCAGGATTTGGAGCGGGCTTACGCCAACTTCTTTGCCAAGCGCGCCGGCTTCCCAAAGTTCAAGAAGAAGGGCCGGCACGACAGCTTCCGCTATCCCGACCCGAAGCAGATCAAGCTTGATCAGACCAATAGCCGCATCTTCCTGCCCAAACTGGGCTGGCTGCGCTACCGCAACAGCCGAAAAGTGCTGGGTACGGTGAAGAACGTCACCGTCAGCCAGTCCTGCGGCAAGTGGTTTGTGTCGATTCAGACTGAGCGAGAGGTCGAGCAGCCCATTCCAACCGGCGGTGCGGTAGGCGTAGATATGGGCATCACCCGCTTTGCCACGCTGTCGGACGGCTCGTTCTATGCCCCCCTCAACAGCTTCAAGCGGCACGAGGCGCGCTTGCGCAAGGCACAGCAAGCGCTCTCCCGCAAAGTCAAG
>NZ_JANSHW010000679.1:0-1156 GCF_047461815.1 Synechococcus sp. R6-10 | reverse complement strand
GACCCTACAACAGGCAAGGGGCTGATACATGCGCGGGTTTAAGACCTTCCGCCTCGCGGGAGGCGTGAACGGTGTGGGCACTGTATGGTGTGGCGTGGCGTCAGCGAACGCGCTGCATATTGGGCAACTTCGACGGCGTAGCTCAGTGGTAGAGCAACCGCTTGGTGAGCGGAAGGTCGGGGTTCGAATACCCCCCGCTGGCTCCAAAGCGCAGCTGATAGCACACCCCACAGCCGATTGCCATTCCCGCACACGCGCCCCGATAGGAGAACACGATGCTGACCTCCCATTCGGGCGAGATTCGCCTGTTTACGGTTCACGGAATCAGTGAGTTAGAGAACGCCTTTCACCTGTGGCTGGAGAGCATGCAGGCGCGAGGGCTATCGCCCAAGAGTCTGACAGGCTACGCCTCTGAAGTCGGGCAATTCGTGAGGTTCCTTCGCGAGCCGCTGAACCTGACCGACCTCGACGCTGTGCAACCTCACCATATCCGCAAGTGGCTCATCTACCGCCAACAGCACGGCATAAGCAACGCCCAACTGCATAATGACTACCGCAAGCCCCGCACTTTCTGGAACTGGTGCTTGCGGGAGAGTCTCACCACCAATAACCCATTCGCGAGTGTGGAGAAGCCGAAACTGCAGCCAACGCTGAAACCCGCGCTGACGCCTGACGAGGTGGAGCAGATTCTGCAGGCGTGCGAGGGTAGGGAGTGGACGCGCCTTCGCGATAGGGCACTAATCCTGCTGCTGCTGGACACGGGACTGCGGATACACGAGGCGCACAAGATGACCGTCGCCGACGCCCAACGCGAAACTGTGCTGATTCGAGGCAAGGGCGGGAAGCAGCGCGCGGTCTTTCTGTCGCATGAGGTGCGCCTTGCCATTCGGCGATACCTGAACGCCTGCCCCTTCGCGCCCACAGGCGACGCGCCCCTGTGGTGGGGCAAGTACGGCGCACTGACGCTGCACGGGCTGCTGGAGGCGATTCAGAAGATTGGCAAGCGGGCGGGGCTGCCCCACCACTTGGGCGCACATGTGTTTCGCCGAACCTTCGCCACTTGGAGCCTGCGCAGCGGAATCGACCTTGAACACCTACGCCAACTTATGGGGCACAGCGACTACACGGTACTTCGGCAGTATCTCGCACTGGTGGA
>NZ_JANSHW010000678.1:0-1060 GCF_047461815.1 Synechococcus sp. R6-10 | reverse complement strand
ATGACCATAGCGGTAGGGCGCGTGCGTCAGGAGCGAGGATGGTTCGACATCGTCGATGACTGGCTCAAGCGCGACAGATTCGTGTTCATCGGCTGGTCCGGGCTGCTGCTGTTCCCCTGCGCTTACCTAGCCCTGGGCGGCTGGCTCACCGGCACCACCTTTGTGACCTCCTGGTACACCCACGGGTTGGCCAGCTCCTACCTGGAAGGGTGCAACTTTTTGACCGTAGCCGTCTCCACCCCCGCCGACAGCATGGGGCACAGCCTGCTGCTGCTGTGGGGCCCGGAAGCCCAGGGGGACTTCACCCGCTGGTGCCAGATTGGGGGGCTGTGGACCTTTGTGGCCCTGCACGGAGCGCTGGGGCTGATTGGATTTATGCTGCGGCAATTTGAGATTGCCCGGCTGGTGGGGGTGCGGCCCTACAACGCCATTGCGTTTAGCGCGCCGATAGCGGTGTTTGTGAGCGTGTTTTTGATTTACCCGCTGGGGCAGAGCAGCTGGTTTTTTGCGCCCAGCTTTGGGGTGGCGGGGATTTTCCGCTTTTTGCTGTTTTTCCAGGGGTTCCACAACTGGACGCTGAACCCGTTCCACATGATGGGGGTGGCTGGCGTTTTGGGTGGAGCGCTGTTGTGTGCCATCCATGGGGCGACGGTGGAGAACACCCTGTTTCAGGATGGGGATGCGGCCAGCACCTTTCGGGCTTTTGAGCCGACGCAGTCGGAGGAGACCTACTCGATGGTGACGGCCAACCGGTACTGGAGCCAGATTTTTGGGATAGCGTTTTCCAACAAGCGGTGGCTGCACTTTTTCATGTTGTTTGTGCCGGTGACGGGTTTGTGGATGTCGAGCATTGGGGTAGTGGGGTTGGCGCTGAACCTGCGGGCGTATGACTTTATCAGTCAGGAGGTGCGGGCAGCGGAAGACCCGGAGTTTGAGACGTTTTACACGAAGAACATTTTGCTGAACGAGGGGATTCGGGCGTGGATGGCGCCGCAGGACCAGCCCCATGAGCGCTTTGAGTTCCCTGAAGAAGTCCTCCCCCGCGGCAATGCGCTCTAAA
>NZ_JANSHW010000677.1:0-840 GCF_047461815.1 Synechococcus sp. R6-10 | reverse complement strand
CAGTATGTGATGGCGAATTGAGTATACCCGCGCGCCTACTCGTTAGCGTTTGCGCCCTGCTGCTGCGCCAGTTTCTTGTTGAGCGCAATCATCAGGCGCGACTTCTTGCGGCTGCCCGTGTTCTTGTGCAGGATGCCGCGCTTGACCGCCTTGTCAATCAGGCTGATCGCGCGGCGTAGGCTCGCCACGCTGCCTTCCGTGTCGCCCTTGTCCGCCAACTCCTTCACGCGCCGCGAGTAGGTCTTAATCGCCGATTTGGTCGAGCGGTTGCGCAGGTGCCGCTCGCGCGACTTCAATAACGCCTTCTTCGCTGATTTGATATTCGGCATGATGTGTACCTCCGAGTGTGTAAGTATACCCGACGGCGGCGGCGCACGGCGCAATCCGGCGGGGTATAATTCGGTATATCCATGCCAGAGCGAAAGAACACCCAGCAGGAAGCCGCCGCTGCGCCCAGCCCAGCGACGCAGCAGAGCTTTGCAGACGACTTGAACGCGATGCTGGAAGTGCTTCCCCCAGCCCTTCGACAGTGGCTGGAGGAGCAGCCCGACCTGAGCCAATTGCTGGAGGTAGTCCTCGATCTCGGACGCATGCCCGAAGCGCGCTTTATGCAGCGCACCATCCGACTGGAGGGCGTGCAGGTGGAAGAGTACGACCTGCAGTATGTCGCCGACCGCATCGGGCAGTTCGGCAAAGACAACCGCGCAGGCATCCCCCGCACCCTGCACCGCATCTCGGCGATGCGCAATCGTCAGGGCAAAGTCGTGGGGCTGACCTGCCGCGTCGGACGCGCCATCTACGGCACCATCGACATCATCCACGACATCATCGCCTCGAGCA
>NZ_JANSHW010000676.1:0-817 GCF_047461815.1 Synechococcus sp. R6-10 | reverse complement strand
TCGCTTTGATCTGGGGGATCCGGTGGCTGGCTATCAAGAGGTGTTGCAGCGGGTGCTTCAGGCAGTGGGATCCCAATTCCTTCTCTCCTAGAGGGAGAGGAGCCAGGGGTGAGGGACTATAATCGCCTCAGCGATCCCACTCCTTTAACGCCCGAGCCTCCTTTCGCTTGTCGGGATCCCGCCATGACCTCTCCCCGCCCCCCCTACCCCGGCGAGCGTTTCCGCCGCCAACTGGCCAACCTGCTGGATGCCTGGGTGGAGCAGGGGTTGATTGAACCTGAGCAGCGGGATCGGCTGTGGGAGTACTACCAACTGGATAGCTTGCCCCAAGCGGCCGGCAGCCGTTTTGTCTTGGTGCTGCTACTGTTTGGCGCAGTTCTGGTGGGCCTAGGGGTGATCTCCTTTGTGGCGGCCAACTGGGCTGCCATTCCCCGCTGGGCAAGAGCCTGGGGGTGCTTGGCCCTCATGGTAGGGCTGCAGGTGGCGGGCTTCCAGGCTTGGCAGCAGGGATCCCGACGGCTGGGCAGCGCCCTGCTGATAGCCGGTGAACTGACCCTGGGAGCCTGTATTGGCCTGATGGCCCAGTGGGTTCAGCTTGGGGGATCTGCGGCAGGCTTGTTTTGGGCCTGGGGGATGGGCAGTTTGGCCATGGCCTACGGCTTGCGTCACAGCCCCAGCGGTGTACTGGCCTGCCTTCTGCTGGGCTCGGGGATGGTAGCCGACTTCGTGGATTGGGGGACTGTCAACTTCCTGATACATTTACGCTGAACACTGCTGAACATCACTGTTCAACTATGCAGCGATAGCATTCTGTTTG
>NZ_JANSHW010000675.1:0-504 GCF_047461815.1 Synechococcus sp. R6-10 | reverse complement strand
ACAATGGGGAGAGCCATTTCACCAAGCTGTTGAGGACATCGCTATGGCCTACAAACTCTGGATCGACGGCCAATGGGTCGATAGCCAAGGGGGGGGGTTGATGACCATCGAGAACCCGGCCACCGGCGAGAAACTGGCAGAGGTGGTGGATGCTAGCCCTGCCGATGTGGATCGGGCGGTGCAAGCTGCCCAGACCGCTTTCTACGATGGCCGTTGGTCGAAACTTACCCCCGGCGAGCGATCCCTGGCCCTCTGGAAATTGGCGGATCTAATCGAAGCTCGCGCCGCCGAATTGGCTCGCTTGGAATCGGAAAACACCGGCAAGCCCTACGAGTTCCTCAGCTTGGGGGGAGATCTGCCGTTTGCGGTGGATAATCTGCGTTTCTTCGCCGCTGCCGCCCGCGACATCCATGGCTTTAGCGCCGGGGAATATGCCAAGGGCTACACCTCCCTCTTTCGCAAAGAGCCGGTGGGGGTGTGCGCTCAAATTACCCCCTGGAACTA
>NZ_JANSHW010000674.1:0-4294 GCF_047461815.1 Synechococcus sp. R6-10 | reverse complement strand
GCGGCGGGGGGATGCCAACGATGAAACGGGTGCTGCTGCTGGTGCTGTGTTTGCTGTGGCTCGGGGTGTGGGGCGGCCAGCCGGCCGTGGCTCTGTCGCGGGCCAAAGACAATCCGGTGGTGAGCGTGCAATCCCCAGCCAAGGACTTCATCACCACCGAGTCGGGATTGCAATACTACGACATCACTCAAGGCAGTGGGCCTTCCCCTCAGCCGGGGCAAACGGTGGTGGTCAACTACGTGGGCAAGCTACAGGATGGCACCATCTTCGATAGCTCCTACAAGCGCAATCAGCCTTTTATCTTCACCTACGGAGTAGGGCAGGTGATCCGTGGCTGGGAGGAAGGGCTGGCCACCATGCGAGTGGGGGGCAAGCGGTACTTGCGCATTCCGCCGGAGTTGGCCTATGGCAGCCGCGGCGCCGGCGGGGTGATCCCCCCCAACGCCACCCTGGACTTTGAAGTGGAACTCCTGGCCATCCAGTAGATTCAGATCTTGCAGAGACCGAATATCCAAGCGGCATTGGGCTTGTGCAGGAACTCCCTTCCCCGGAACTGTCTTCTTCTTGGCGGCCCAGTTCTCTGGCAGCAGATCCTGCCCTAGAAAAAGCTCGCCTGCGCCAGCACTTTCGCCAGGTGCGGCAGGGGTTGGACAGATCCCTTATCAGCCAGAAGATCGTGGCTCATTTGGCCTCTTGCCCCCAACTTTTGGCCGCCAAAACCATCCTGGCCTATGTGGCCTTCGGCTCCGAGGTGGACTTGGGATCCCTGTTTGCCCTTTTTCCAGAGAAGCAGTGGGGGATCCCCCGTTGTCTGCCGCGGCGGCAAATGCAGTGGCACCGCTACCAGCCGGCTGAGCTTGTCCCCAACTGCTGGGGCTTGCTGGAGCCTTCTCCCGGCAGCACAGTTATCGACCCTGGCAAGGCGGATTTGATCCTGGTGCCCGCCCTGGCCTGCGATCGGTGGGGAAGGCGTTTGGGCTATGGCGGCGGCTATTACGACCGCTTTTTGGCCGCTTTGCCGGATCCCAGTGTGCCCAAGTGGGGCATCCTCCCCCAAGCCTGCTTGCTGGAGCAGCCCCTGCCTCAGGATCCTTGGGATCAGCGCCTGGATGGGATCCAAACCGAGGAGAGGTTCTACGAGACGGGGATCCCCTAGACTAAAGAGGGTGGGCCTTGGAGGAAAAACGATGAGCCAAGTTTGGAAGCCGGCGCAGTGGCTAACCCAAAAGCTGCGTCTTGTCTGCATGAGCTTTGGCTGTGTGGCATTGGCGGTGCTCTTGATGGGCTTTGGGGCGATCCCCCTGCAACTGAAGGATCTCCACGTCACCCCCTGTCCCGATACCCCCGAATACACCAACCTGGTGACCAGCAACGGCAACCCCATACCGGCCAGGTGCCTGTTCGTCGAAGGCACAGTGGTCAACCGCTCCAAAAATACCCTGCTGAACGCGGATGTCTTCGGTCGGCTTTACGATGCCAACGGCAACGAGGTTCTGCCGGAGCGTACCCGCCTGGGGGCCATTGCAGAAGTTCCTCCCGGCGAGAGCCCTTTTTCAATTCGCATCTCGGTGCCCATAACCAGCCCCCTGCCCCTCACCCTGGAGCAATTCAAGGCCAGCGGCTTCAGCGGTACCGTGCGCCGATGAGGTCCAAAGCTGGCGGCTGAACTCCACCTGGGTGGGGCGCTCAGGCAAATGGAGCTGGGCAACCACAGGCGGGGTTTGGGCGATCAGCCGGCCCCGGCGGAAGACATACAGGCAAGCTGGTTTCAGGCGAATGGCTTCGACGGCATCGGCGGCCTGGAGCACCACCAGATCGGCGTAGCAGCCGGGTTCTAGGCCGTAGCCTTCCAACCCCAGAATGCGGGCCGGGTTTTCTGTTACCGCCAAAAAACACTGGCGCATCTGCTCATAGCCTGTCAGGTGGGCGGCGTGGATGGCCATGTGGGCCACCTCCAGCATGTTGCCGCTGCCCAAAGGGTACCAGGGATCCATCACACAGTCATGACCAAAGGCCACCGTCAAGCCTGCGGCCATCAGCTCGGGCACCCGGGTCAGCCCCCGCCGCTTGGGGTAGGTGTCGTGGCGCCCCTGCAGCACTAGGTTTACCAGCGGGTTGGCAACCACCCCCAGCTCCGCCTCGGCCATTAGAGGAATTAACTTGCTCACGTAGGCGTTGTCCATCGAGTGCATCGAGGTTAGGTGGGATCCGGCTACCCGCCCCTGCAAGCCCAGCCGCAGCGTTTCGTAGGCCAAGGTTTCCACATGGCGCGAAAGCGGATCGTCCGTCTCGTCGCAGTGCAGATCCACCCGCAGGCCGCGCGCCGCAGCAATCTCGCACAGGGCCCGCACCGAAGCTGCTCCCTCGGCCATCGTCCGCTCGAAGTGGGGGATCCCGCCCACCACCTCCACCCCCAAATCCAGAGCCTTCTCCAGGAGCTGCACCGCCCCTGGCGAGCGATAGTAGCCATCCTGAGGAAAGGCCACCAGTTGCAAATCCAAGTAGGGAGCCACTTTTTGCTTGACTTCCAGCAGCGCCCGCACCGCCAACAGGTTGGGATCGCACACATCCACATGAGTGCGGATGGCCAGGATCCCACGAGCCACCGCCCAGTCGCAATAGGTCAAGGCCCGCTCCATCACCGCCTCGGGGGTCAACAGCGGCTTCAACTCCCCCCAGAGGGCGATCCCTTCTAGCAAGGTGCCCGACTGGTTGACGCGCGGGATCCCATAGGTGAGGGTGGCATCCATGTGAAAGTGGGCATCCACGAAGGGGGGCGACACCAAGCGGTTGCTGACATCAATTTCTTGGGGGGCAGTGGCTTGCAAGTTGTTTTCCAGAGCCACAATGCGATCCCCCTGGATACCGATATCGATTCCCTTGCGGCCATCCGGCAAGTTGGCCCGGCGCAAAATGAGATCCATATGTTGTGGCTATTTGTTTGAACTTAGGATGGAAAGAAGCAACTACAGTTGACTGAATGATAGGCCAAATCAGATAAAGATGTCTTAAATTACCTCAAAGCCCGAATTTAGGAAACCAGTTAATTGGGTTATTGCTCACTTTATAAAAGAGGGCTGTAGTCCCCAACAGCATCCGGTTGTGCAAGATATCAACCAAGTAGTCAGAGGGATAATCTATCGAGAGCTGATTTGAGAGGACTTGGCCCTTACATCCATTCCAACCGTCAGCGAAACTTCGTTGTCCATTACAAACAAGCTCCTTCTCAAAAAATTGTATTTCAGGATGCATATTTTCAGGGATCTCCCCCTTAGGATAAGCCGAGCAGTAACCCGATCTCGAAGTAACCTCAACAGAAGCAACTATGGCACGTTTAGAACTCTCCCGGCGGGACTTCTGCCTGCGTTCTGGGGCTTTTGTGGCTGGCCTGATGGGGAGCCGCTGGTTGGTTCGCGATGCCACGGTGGCCCAAGGAACCAAGCTGAAAGTGGCCGGGGTTTATACGGTTCCCATTGAGCAGCAGTGGGTAAGCCGGATCCATAAAGCCTTGATGACCGCCCAGGAGCGGGGGGATATTGACTATACCTGGTCGGAGTCAGTTTCCAACACCGACTACCCACGGGTGCTGCGTCAGTATGCCGAGAGCGGCGTCCAACTGCTGGTGGGTGAGGTCTTCGGGGTGGAGCGGGAAGCGCGGGAAGTAGCCAAAGACTATCCCAAGGTCAGCTTTTTGATGGGATCCAGCCTCAAGCCGGATCCTGCCCTGAGCAATTTTGCCGTGTTTGACAACTACATCCACGAGCCTTCCTAAGCGGTGGCGACCCAGAACTTCTTGATATTCTCTGTGTCTCTTGTGATACACCTCAGCCACTACCTCACCAGAGGGAGAACCACGTTATCAATCCAAAGCACCGCTGGAAAAAAGTTGGCCACCTGCCTTGGGAGGATATCAACAGTTGGCTAGACAACCCTGAGAATCTCTGGGGCACTGGCGAGAGCAGCTATGCTGGGTGGAACAACCGGTTAAGTGTCGGGCGAGAAAGCGGAGTTTCTCTTTACCTTGTACCGGTCGAGCATTTGCGTCTGTTGGTTGGTTACAAGGCACCAGGACACCCGAATTCTAAGCGTAGAGTACGCGGCGAGTTTGTATACAAGGGAGTAAAATACTGCATGGATGTTACCGATCCTGTGATTGAACGGGATTTCCTAATGGGCGAAGACGGTCAATATGACATCCCCGATCCGGTGCTGTGTGTTAGCCTTAGCGATCCCTACTTGGGCTATTACTACAAGCTGATAGCGGCTATTCTCTACTCAGGTCGACTCATATGAA
>NZ_JANSHW010000673.1:0-1121 GCF_047461815.1 Synechococcus sp. R6-10 | reverse complement strand
CGAAAGTCAGTGCAGACCGGCAGTTCCCCCTTCGGGGGGATCCCTAGAAATTGGAAACGTAATGAAATTCTTTTTTGATCCGTCTACTCGTCTTGTTGTTCCCCCTTCGGGGGGATCCCTAGAAATTGGAAACATGCTCTGGGTATACCACCGCGCAGTATTGCATCTAAGGTAAAGTTCCCCCTTCGGGGGGATCCCTAGAAATTGGAAACTAAATAACCCCACAAAACCCTAAGGAGGGTTCTAGGATGGTTCCCCCTTCGGGGGGATCCCTAGAAATTGGAAACCACTCGTCAAGAGTGCCCACCTCATCGAGGTACCAGTTCCCCCTTCGGGGGGATCCCTAGAAATTGGAAACACGGGAATAAAGAACACCCAGGAAAATCCTGGGTGCTTGGTGGTTCCCCCTTCGGGGGGATCCCTAGAAATTGGAAACCTGTTCAACCCCTGGTGCGGGGTGAATCAGGGTTTATCCCTGGGGTTCCCCCTTCGGGGGGATCCCTAGAAATTGGAAACTGACTGGTCACCGGCAAGCAGTGACTATACCCAGGAAGTTCCCCCTTCGGGGGGATCCCTAGAAATTGGAAACTGTCTCTCATCAATAAGATTCAACTTAGTAACACTCAAGTTCCCCCTTCGGGGGGATCCCTAGAAATTGGAAACAATCAAATGCGGGGCGTACTTAACGATAGCATACGAAGCAGTTCCCCCTTCGGGGGGATCCCTAGAAATTGGAAACGTAGAGACTTAACCTCCCCCAAGACACCCAGGAAATGTTCCCCCTTCGGGGGGATCCCTAGAAATTGGAAACTTATATTCAGTTGTATATTCAGTATTCATAAGCCTCCTGTTCCCCCTTCGGGGGGATCCCTAGAAATTGGAAACCTGGGAAGATGTAATCCAAGCTTTGTAATACCGAATAGTTCCCCCTTCGGGGGGATCCCTAGAAATTGGAAACTGTGTTTCTGGGCTACAACACAGGCCTGTACGGCCATCCAGTTCCCCCTTCGGGGGGATCCCTAGAAATTGGAAACCTTAGGCAGTGAGAAACAAGTCTGCCTAAAAATAAAAAGTTCCCCCTTCGGGGGGATCCCTAGAAATTGGAAACCATCATGCAGATC
>NZ_JANSHW010000672.1:0-619 GCF_047461815.1 Synechococcus sp. R6-10 | reverse complement strand
AAAGCCGCCACTACGCCCATGTGGACTGCCCCGGACACGCCGACTACATCAAAAACATGATCACAGGCGCCGCCCAGATGGACGGCGCGATTTTGGTCGTCGCCGCCACCGACGGTCCGATGCCCCAGACCCGCGAACACATCCTGCTGGCGCGACAGGTGAATGTGCCCGCGATTGTGGTGTTTATGAACAAGGTGGATATGGTCGATGACGAGGAGCTGCTGGACTTGGTGGAGTTGGAGGTGCGCGAGCTGCTCAGTAAGTACGGCTTTCCAGGCGACGACATTCCTGTCATTCGGGGCAGCGGGCTGCAGGTGGTGGAAGCTGCCGACAGCGAGGACTGGAGCAAGGGCACGAGTAATCGCTGGATCAAGGCGATTTGGGACTTGATGGACGCGGTGGACAGCTACATTCCGTTGCCGCAGCGGGAGTTGGACAAGCCGTTTTTGATGGCGGTGGAGGATGTATTCACGATTACGGGTCGTGGCACGGTGTCCACAGGTCGCGTGGAGCGCGGCGTGTTGAAGACGGGTGAAGAGGTGGAGATTATCGGTTTTCGGGACGAGACGCGCAAGACGGTGGTGACGAGTATTGAGATGTTTCGGAAGATTTTGGACAC
>NZ_JANSHW010000671.1:0-556 GCF_047461815.1 Synechococcus sp. R6-10 | reverse complement strand
AGCCGTGTCTCGCCGATTGTCAGTAAAACGGGTGGGGTGGGCATAGGCACTGTGCCGGGCAGCAATCCCATCCTTGAAAACAACACAATTCTCCTGCAGGCTTTGGGGGCTTTGGCCGTTCGCTATGGTGACAACTCCGGCGGGATCTTCCGCAACAACCAAATCGAAGGGGATCCACCCACGGCTGGAGCCGGCTTGGTACTGCAGGCGCGGCAAGCAGGTACGAGTGGCACTACCGGGATTCAGCTGGATGGGGCAGGCTCAATTCCATCCATTCAATCCAACCGGATCGGCGTGGGCAGGATAGCCGGCAGTGTCGGCATTCGTATTTTGCAGGGAACCCAGGCCCGCACCATTTCCGGGAATACGTTCCTAGCTCGGGGCGAGGGCGTAGGAGTGGCAATTCAGGCGGCCCCCGGCACCCCAGATGCGGTAGTCGCAGCCTACCTGGCTGGCAATACTTTCCAAGGAAACTTTGCTCAGAGGGTCACTGGGGAACCTGCGCCCACGCCAACTCCTGCACCGACGCCGACGGAAACGCCCACGCCAACACCGA
>NZ_JANSHW010000670.1:0-552 GCF_047461815.1 Synechococcus sp. R6-10 | reverse complement strand
GGTCAGGATCCCCCGAAGCCATGAGCGGTCTGCCCCCCGATTTCATTCAGTTGGTGCGCCAAAAGGCCGACCTCGTGGAAGTGGTGGCCGAAAAAGTGGTGCTGCGCAAGCAGGGAAAGAACTTTGTTGGGCTTTGCCCTTTCCACAACGACCACAAACCCAGTTTTCAGGTCAGCCCCAGCAAGCAGATCTACAAGTGCTTCTCCTGCGGGGCAGGGGGAGATGTGCTGCGCTTTGTCATGCAGACCGAGCATCTCTCCTTTGCCGAGGCCGTGCGCCACTTGGCGCGGCGATACCACATCCCTCTGCCCACTCGCCACACCGAGGCGCAGCCCTTGGGATCCCTTGATGAGCGGGAGCTCTCCCACCGGGAAAAGCTGCTGGAGATTTTGGCCATGGCTGCCGATTTTTATCGGCATGCCCTCCGATCCCAGCTAGGATCCGCCGCCCGCCAGTACCTGCACAGCCGCCACTTGAGCGAAGAAACTTTGCAAAAATTTCAAATCGGCTTTGCTCCCCCCGGCTGGCAATCTCTCTACGAATACTTGGTCA
>NZ_JANSHW010000669.1:0-810 GCF_047461815.1 Synechococcus sp. R6-10 | reverse complement strand
CGTGTAGGCGTAGATCCGGTGGGGCTGGTTCCAGCCATAGGCGTAGCTGCGGGACAAAGCCTGCAGGGTGTTGTCGGCACTGCGGCCATAGACCACCAGGGAAGAACCCTCTCTCGCCGGCAGGCCAAAGCGGGCTAGCCCCTCTGCATCGGTGGTGGCTGTCAAGGGATCCCCCCACTCCCCGAAAACTTGGATCTGGATCCCGGCCAGGGGACGCAGCTCCCGCAGGTGCACCGCCTGCACCACCAACTGGCTGGCATCCTGCTTCTGGATGAGGCCGAGATCGCTCACCAAAAACCAATGGTCGGAACGGGGCAAGGGTGCAGCCGCATTCAGCGGCTCCCGGCCCTCCGCCTCCACCCAGTAGGCCCCCGGCGGCAGGATCCCCAGCTCCAAGGTTTGGGCTGTCCACCCCTCTCCCGCTCGTCGTGGCACCGGCTGCTGCCAACTGCGCACAAGCTCCCGCCGCAGGGTGGGATACAGAGCCGGATCCAGGGAGCCATAGCCAGCATCCGCCAAATCCCGCAAGAGAGGGGATCCCTGCAGCTCTGTCAGGGAAAAGCGATAGAGGCTGAGCTGCACCGAGCCCAGGCTGGTGGCCCGCCACTGCAGCCGCGCCGGTTCTGCGGTCGTGAACACCTGGCTGGTGCTGTAGAGATAGAGACCGGGGGGGACAAGCTGAGGGCGCAAGGTGGGGATCCGAACCGTTGCCCCCTCCCGCACCAGAACGGATCCCTGGCTGCCCACCGTTTCCAGGCCGGATCCCTGCACCGTCACCTGGTATTCCCCAACAGGCAATCGATCCAAGCG
>NZ_JANSHW010000668.1:0-900 GCF_047461815.1 Synechococcus sp. R6-10 | reverse complement strand
GCCACGGCGGGCCCACCGGGGCGACGGCAGCCGTGCTCAACCTGGGGATCCAATACTGGACCAGTCGGGGGATTGCGGTTTTGGATGTGAACTACCGGGGCAGCAGCGGCTACGGACGGGCCTATCGGGATGCTCTCAAAGGCCGGTGGGGCCTGGTAGATGTGGAAGATTGCATCGCCGGATCCCAATTTTTGGCAGAACAGGGCAAGGTGGATGGGGAACGGCTGCTCATTCAAGGGGGCAGCGCTGGCGGCTATACCACGTTGGCGGCCTTGACCTTCCACAGGGTCTTCCGGGCGGGTGCCAGCTACTACGGGGTGAGCGATCTGGAAGCCCTAGCCCAGGAGACCCACAAGTTCGAGTCTCGCTACTTGGACAGCCTCATTGGCCCCTACCCAGAGCGGCGGGATCTCTACCGGGAGCGTTCCCCCATTCATCACCTGGAGGGCCTCAATTGTCCGGTTATCTTCTTCCAAGGGTTGGAAGACGCCATCGTGCCCCCCAATCAGGCGGAGAGGATGGTGGCAGCCCTACGGGCCAAAGGGATCCCAGTGGCCTATGTGCCTTTCGAGGGAGAGCAACACGGCTTTCGCCAGGCGGCCAACATCAAAAGGGCCTTGGAGGCAGAGCTTTACTTTTATGCCCAGGTGCTGGGGTTTCCGCTGGCAGAACCTCTTGAGCCGGTTCGGATCGAGAACTTGGACACCTGATGATGACTGCTCAATGGGTCGAATAGAAAGGGATCCCGTCCCATCTATGGCCCATTGTTGCTCCACAACGCTGTCGCGACAGAGCAGCCCCTCTATGATGGACTTACCAGCCAACCCGGATGGAGCATGACTCTAGTCAATAATAAGCTCAACTATACTGAAAATAATGTATAATATGTTCAGTACGGAT
>NZ_JANSHW010000667.1:0-602 GCF_047461815.1 Synechococcus sp. R6-10 | reverse complement strand
TTATAAGAAATCCCCTGGACTCTATCCATTAGTATGGAGTTATGCAACTCACCAAACACCAACGCCGCCCGCGCCTGGAACTGCAACTGCGGCACCATCCGGATAACCTCCAGGCCCTCTACCGCGAGTCCCAGGACCCCATCGAACGCGCCCGCTGGCAGGCCCTCTGGCTGCTGGCCAAAGGCCAGTCCATCCCCCAGGTCGCCAGCAACCTCGGCTATAGCGAACGCTGGGTTCGTTCGCTGATCCACCGCTACAACCAGGGCCTGCCCATGAAGAACCTCCGGCACCAGAACAAAGGCCAGGCCCCCCTCCTATCCCCCGAACTCCAGGAGGCCTTCTATCAGGTCCTGCTCCAGCCTCATCCCAGGGATGGGCTTTGGAACATACGCAACGCCGCCGAGTGGCTTAGCCAGCGGCTGGGACGTCCGGTGGACCCCCGGCGGGCCTGGAGCTGGATGCGCCGCCTGGGCTTTGCCCCCCTGCGCCCACGACCCCGCCACCGGCAGGCCGACCCCGAGGCGCAGGAAGCTTTCAAAAAAAACTCTTCCTGATGGTTTTCTGGTTGAAACTGCTCTTCCCCTGGCTACAGCTGGAGGTAT
>NZ_JANSHW010000666.1:0-509 GCF_047461815.1 Synechococcus sp. R6-10 | reverse complement strand
CAGCTCTACACCCGTCTTTTGAACGAGCGGGAAGTGTTGCAGCAGGAAAAAGATCACTTGGAAGCGCGGGTCTTTGAGTTGCAACAGGAACGCAACGAGACGGAGCCCCAGGTGATGTATTTGCGAGAGCAGCTCAGCCAGGCCAGCTTTCAACTGGAACAAACTCAAAACCGGGAACGCAGCCTTAGCGAGCGAGAACGACAGTTGTCGGAAATTGTAGCCCAACTGGAGCGACGGCGGGCTGTACTCAACCAAGCCATCGAAAACCTCACCAATCAAGAGGCCGATTACACCGTTCGCACCAAAGAACTGGAGGCGGTCGTCCGGGAAAACGAAAAGAAAGCCAAGCAGTACCTGGAAGCTGCCAACCACTACCGCGCCTACCTGGAAGAGCTCAATGCGCAAGTGCAAGAAACGCAAGCCAAGCTGAGAAGCCTTGGTGTCGAGCCCAAGCCCGCCGACCTGCCTCGACTTGAGGATCTGGAAAAACCCACCCCCATCCCAACGCC
>NZ_JANSHW010000665.1:0-688 GCF_047461815.1 Synechococcus sp. R6-10 | reverse complement strand
CAACTGGTGGGGGCCTCCTCCCTGAAGCCAGAGGTGATCTCGGGGATCGACCTGGTGGTAGTGCGGGAGCTGACGGGGGGCATTTACTTCGGCCAGCCCAAGGGAATCTTCACGGATGCCCAAGGATCTCGGCGCGGCGTGAACACCATGGTCTACAGCGAAGCTGAGGTGGATCGGATTGCCCGAGTTGCCTTTGAGCTGGCCCGCAAACGCCGGCGCAAGCTCTGCTCGGTGGACAAAGCCAACGTTCTCGAGGTGTCGCAACTGTGGCGGGAGCGGGTCAATGTCATTGCGGCTGAGTACCCGGAGGTGGAACTTTCCCACCTGTACATCGACAATGCCGCCATGCAGTTGGTGCGCTGGCCCAAGCAGTTCGACGTCATCCTCACGGGCAATCTCTTCGGCGATATCCTCTCCGATGAAGCGGCCATGCTGACCGGCTCTATTGGTATGCTGCCCTCTGCCTCTCTGGGATCCTCTGGCCCCGGCCTATACGAGCCGGTACATGGGTCGGCTCCCGACATTGCCGGACAAGACAAAGCCAACCCCATTGCCCAGGTGCTCTCCGGCGCCCTGATGCTCCGCTACTCCCTGGATCAGCCGCAAGCTGCCGACCGCATCGAACAGGCGGTAGAAGCCGTTTTGGCGCAAGGGTACCGCACCCCAGACCTCTACTCTGAGGGAATGA
>NZ_JANSHW010000664.1:0-1075 GCF_047461815.1 Synechococcus sp. R6-10 | reverse complement strand
AGCAGAGCAGGCTCAGGGCTACTGAAAGCCCGCTCCGTACCGCTTTAGCGGTCGGAGTCGGGTAGTTTACTACGGAGATTTCTCCAGGGGGTTCGCGATTCTTCGACTGGATCCTTTGCTGAAGAGGGGAGACAATAGACGAGAGTAGTAAGACGAGAGTAGTAGCAGGGAAAAGGTTAAAAAACCTGCCTTGGCACTGTAAAACTCAGCAGGAGATTGCGTATGAGCGCTTTTGCCCAAGCTCCCAAAAAGTGTGTTTCCGCCGCCTTCAAAGAAGAGGGCAAGCTGCAAGAGTGTATCCAGCGGCTTTTGAACCGTGGCATTCCCAACGATTGCATCTCCATTATTGGCCGCAACTTTCAAACCGAAGCCAAAATTACCGGGTTTATCACCCGCAAAGAGGTGGTTCTGGACGGTCTGACCAATGGGGCCATCTATGGATCCCTGTTCGGATCCCTGCTGGGGCTGCTCACTGGCGTGGGGGTGCTGTTCATTCCCTTTTTGGGGGCAGTGGTGGCCGCTGGGCCTCTGGGAGCCGCTTTGTTGGGGGCAACGGGCGGCGCTTTGTACGGAGCACTGGGAGCGGGCCTGGGATCCGCCCTGATTGCCTTGGGTATGCCGCAGGAGAAAGCCGCCATCTACCAAACCCGGGTACAGGCGGGCGAGTTCTTGTTGGTGGTGCAAGTACCGGAAGAGAAGTCGGGCGAAATTTACTGGCTGCTGCAGAGTGCTGGCGGAGAGGAAGTTTCCATTGCCGACTTGAACTTGCCCGGTGAGCCAGAGGGAGACTTAACCCCAGAGAGCATCTCGCCGGAAATCCGCGCTGACCTCTCGGAAGAAGCGCAGCAAACCTTTGTGGAAGCCTACAACCAAGCCAAACAAGAGAGCAATAACTCCACCCATGCACTCCTCAAAGCTTGGGAAAAGGTCAAGCAAATTTTCACACGAGATGAGAAAGGGATCTTCTCCAAACGCAAGCCCTAGCCCAAAAAGTTTCCGAAGTAGCGAGAGCACAGTAAAGCGCCATCTCGCCGCTCTGCCTGTACGTGTTCTGGGTCTGCTCCAATTTTTTAGC
>NZ_JANSHW010000663.1:0-2462 GCF_047461815.1 Synechococcus sp. R6-10 | reverse complement strand
CACCCCCACCGCCACCAGAAGGGCCAGGTCCACCACCCGCCCGCCCCAGTTCACCTTGAAGTAGGCCGCGTCCAGGTAGAGGTAGGGGTAGGCCAGCTCCAATCGCGCCAGCGGGACGGAGTCCTTAGGCCGGCCCCGCCAGGCGGAGAGCTCCTCCTCCAGGCGCTGGGCTACCCTGGAGACCGCGTCCTTACCGATCGCGCCAGCGGGACGGAGTCCTTTGCGCACCCGGGACACGCCCTCCGTGATGGCCGCTACCTTGCGGGTGGAGACCCCTTGGAGGTACATCCCCAGCACCGCCTCTTCTACCTCTCCGGTCATCCGCTTGTACCGCACCCTTGCCTCCTCCCGCCCCTTGGGGTAGGCTGGAGGCCTCAGTCGGCAGAACTGGGGCTCTCCGGGTCCTACCCGGGGGGCACGTCATTTTCATAGGAGGGATTTTACCGCAACCTCCACCTGCGCCCTGGGCCTCGAGGGGCGGTAAACTCAACCCCCAAAGGGGTGCCTGATGTGGTGGCCACGTTCACTCTGGACACACCCGGAGGGGGACATTCGGTTGTCCCCCGTGCCGGTAGAGGGGGGCGTGGAGTTGCGTTTTGGCCTGGCCCTGGATGCAGCCCGCGTGTCGGGCCACCCCCCTGAGTGGCTCCTGGCGGTGTACGGGGGTGGGGGGATTATCGTCCTTGTGCGCCGCCGGTACGACCGGGATAGCCGTCAGCACGTGTGGGAGGCGGTGGTGGGGGAGCACGCCACCTGACGGCTCAACCGCCCCCTCAGGACCCGGGCACCGCCGCCCTGGGCCTCGAACCCCCTGGACCATTCCCCTGGCCAATGCCCCTCCCCCCGAAGGGTTGATGGCCGCCTAATCCGGTACATCCCCGCCAGGGGCCTGGATCCCTCCGCTAGGGGCCTGGTGAGCGGTAAGCGCTTACCGCTTAAAGGGGGTGCTCCGGGGGGAGTTGGCCTGGGGGGATGACCTGGGGGGAGAGGGGTCTGGTTCCCCCCATTGTCTGGGCTGGCTCCGGGTAGTGAGGGGATCTAGAAAAGCCTTTGGTTGCAAGCGATGGATAGCAATAGGGCTGTCCTTATTGAGGTTCCCTTGGGCGCGGGCCTTGAGTTTGCCCACCGTTACACGCAGTCCCAGGCAGTCGTCCCCGCCTATAGAGGTTCCCTTGGGCGCGGGGCCTTCCTTACTCCCCCCGCCCACCGGCGGGGGGTTTCGGCGTTATGCTGGGAGGCCATGGAGGGCCAGGAAAAGCGCAAGCCGTCCCTAGCGGAGCTCTACCACGCCGTGGTGCGTGCCGTAGGCACCCTCCTACCCCCGGGGGAGGAGCGTAAGCGCCCCGCGGTCCGCCTGGAAGGAGGGGGCCTGGAGGGAGAAATGAGCCTCAAGCGCAAGCGCCTCTCCCCCGCCGCGGGGAAGAGCCTGAGGAAGACCCTGAGCCGGCACCCCGAGGGCACCGCCGTGGGCCTCACCCTCTGGCCCAGGACCCGGGAGGGGCGGCTGGACCTCGCGGCCTCCCAGGTGGGCCACCTCTACGTCCGCCCTAGGCCCGAGTTGGCGGGAACCTTCAGCGTCCTGGGCCTCCCCAAGAGCTGGGAGCCTGGTGAGGGGCGGCTGGTCCTGGAGGTGCGCCCCAACCGGGAGGGGATCCTCCCCAAGCCCTTCGCCCTAGAGCTCCTGGTACCCCCGGCCCTCCGCCCCAGCGTCCCCCCCGTGGGGGAAGAGGAGGCCCTAAGGGTCCAAGGCCGGGTGGTGGAGGGCCTCCTGGTGGTGGAGGAGGTGGAGAAGGTCCCCCCGCCCCCGGAGCGGGAGGGTGGGGCGGCGAAGGGGGACGACCCGCCCACAGGCCGCCGGCGGAGGGAGAAGGCAGGCCCCTCGGGCGGGGTGGGCTAGCGAGGGGGTGGGTTCCGTGGCAGGGGACCGGGACACCCTGGAGCTTTACCTGGAGGGCATACCCCTTCCCCCGGAGCGGCTGGAGGGGCTGGCCCGGGAGGTGGAAGGGGTCTTCCGCCGCTACCTGGAGGTGGAGCCGGTCCGCCTCCTCACCGGGGAGGACGAGCGGGGTCGGCGCTGGCTCCGGGTAGCGGCTGTCCTGAAGCCAAACGGGAGCTAAACTACCCCCGGCGGTTCATTTGGGGCTGGGGTCCCAAAGGGGAGGAGGCCTCCCGGACACCCCCTCCGCCGAAGGCGCAGGTCCCCCGTTTTGCGAAGGTGCGCTTTTGTGCAGGGGTGACGCTCCTACAACCAAAGGCCGCGTACCGGCCCAGTCCGCCGGCGCGCCCACTCCCGCCGGGCCCCGGGTAAGGGTGACCCGCCCCACGGGCGATGGGGCGGGGTAGGGGCGTGGGGATCTCCGGTTCAGGGGGAGGTGAGGATGGTGCTGTTCCACCCCACCGCCACGAAGAGGCCGTTCCCGTAGGCCACGCCGTTGAGCCAGTTGCTCGTCCCCGAGGTTCGC
>NZ_JANSHW010000662.1:0-613 GCF_047461815.1 Synechococcus sp. R6-10 | reverse complement strand
ATACAGCCCTGTCAAGTCGTGCCAACTGCCAGGCGTCAGCCAAAACTCCGCAACAAAGCCCCCAGACGCCACCAACAAGTGCACCTTCACCCCGTGAAAATAGTCCCGATGCGACGCCCTGTATCCCCGAAACGCCTTCTCAGGCGCCAGACGGCAGCGGTTGGCGCGAATGTTCTCGCACACAGGCATCGGAAAGGTATCCAACGCATAGTCGGTACACGCCTCCAGAGACTCCCACACGGCGCGCAGCAGCGGTGCAAGGGCGTGTAGCAGGGGCATCAGGCGATGCAGCCTGCGGTTGAAACGGCTCTCGGAGGGCACGAACGAAAAGAGGCGGAGGGCTTTGACCCACTGGAGGGCTTTGCGCATATTGCCTGCGAACTCTTGGCAAGCAACGATGGCGATGGTGAGGATTTCACTGTCGGAGGCTTTAGCTTGTGGGTCATCGCGATGGTGGAGTATCTTGAGTAGGTCATCGAGGATGCAGAAGGTCGTGATGATTTTGTCTTGCATGGTTCACCTCTCCCGTGCGTGTGGGGATTGTACCCGCACACACGGGAAGACTTGACAAGGTGGCAAGTTGGGTTAATTATACCCAAAACGCCCCTTGTGC
>NZ_JANSHW010000661.1:0-576 GCF_047461815.1 Synechococcus sp. R6-10 | reverse complement strand
GGTGTCGGTCTTGGCGTCCACATCCAGCAGCAGCGCGTCGCACTCCACATTGCACTTGGCGTGGTGTGCGCCTTCCAGCACCTGCACCAGCCCGCGGTAGCTCGCGCGTCCTGTGCCCTTGGAGATGGACTTGGAGGTGATGCGTCCAGTGGTGTAAGGCGCGGCGAAGATGAGTTTGCCGCCCGTGTCTTGGTGCTGTCCGTCGCCCGCGAACGCGACCGACAGAATCTCGCCGCGTGCGCCCGGCTCCATCAGATAGACGGAGGGGTACTTTTGAGTCACTCTGGACCCAATGTTGCCATCCACCCATTCCATCACCGAGTCGCCGTAAGCCACCGCGCGCTTGGTGACGAGGTTGTAGACATCCTTCGACCAGTTCTGGATGGTGGTGTAGCGCACGCGCGCGCCGCGCTTGACGATAATCTCCACCACCGCGCTGTGCAGGGCTTCTTCGGCGTACACCGGGGCGGTGCACCCCTCCACGTAATGCACAAACGCGCCCTCCTCGGCGATAATCAGCGTGCGCTCGAACTGACCCGCGTTTTTGGCGTTGATGCGGAAGTAGGCTTGCAGCGG
>NZ_JANSHW010000660.1:0-3202 GCF_047461815.1 Synechococcus sp. R6-10 | reverse complement strand
ACAAACAGAATGCTATCGCTGCATAGTTGAACAGTGATGTTCAGCAGTGTTCAGCGTAAATGTATCAGCTGCCTATTGCAGCATCAAAAAAAGAAAGTCTTCTAGGTTGGTTAGGAAGGTCAGCACCTCAGCGGTTGTTCGTTCTTCATCTGGGGATCCCAACTGGACGGCCTGTTGAATCAGCTCTCGAACCGGCGTTGGTCCTTGAAGCAGTGGCGCCAACCAGCTCACTTTCTCGGCAGGGATGCTGATCCGCCCGTGGGTGGCCCCTGTCCACTGCATTTCGTAGGGCCGCTTCTCTTGCAGGGCTTTGCTGTACTCCTGGCGAAAGCGGGGGTTGTCCATCAACAGGGGATTGAATTGTACGGATCCCGACAGCCAATCTTCGTCACTCCAGGGCAGCACCGGCGAAGAGCCGGCATGCTCCGCCCAAAAGTCGATGAGGCGATGGACAGGGCGAAGGAGTTCATACAGATGCAGCCGCTCCATGATGCTGAGGGTTGCCAACCGCTGCCGCACAAACTCAGGCACCTCTTTAAACAAAGACTCCACCGACCAGTCGGGCCTATCCACCAAGCTCAAAAAGCTCAACCCCGCCTGCTGCAACATGCGAAACAGGTCGGGGATCGTGAACCCCTTGTCGTTGGAGAGTAGGTAATTATTCATAATGGCCGCATCTTCGGCATAGTTGGCCGGGTTCCAGAGCACCGCCTGGGCCACTTCTTCCCGAAGGGATCCCATAAACTCCCGCACATTCTTGGCCCCTACTGCTGGCGGAACGTCAAATTGCCCCACCTTTTGCAACCCCTCTTGCAGGCGGAAAAACACCTGCCGTTGGTAGCGGCTGTGGAGATTGGCCCGGATGATGCCATCGGGCTTGAGGACATTTTTCATGGCCCGCAGGCCCTCGGTGGGATCCTCCAGCAAATACAAAACATCATTGAGGCTAATGAAATCAAACTGGATCCCCAGACGCTCCAGCTCCAGCAGATTGAGGACATAAAACTCGGCATCTGCGAAGCCGTGGTGGCGCAGGCGTTCCTGGGTGAGCTTCACCGAAGCAGGAGACAGATCACAGGCAACGATCTGGGCCCCTGGATTGGCCTCGGCCATCATCAACGTTTCCCAACCGGAGCCACAGCCGGCATTCAACAACACCTTGCCCTCCGGCGGGACGATGGTATGGGTGCGCAGGTACTGAGCCGTGGTATAGCTCATCTTGAACATCTCCGGCAGGGCGTTGCGGGCCGTCTGCGAGAGGGGCACATTGGGGTAAGGCAAAGCCTCGTAAAGGCTTAAAGCCCGTTCTGAAGCCGAGAGGGCGGAGCTGGCCATGGGCAGGGAGAGGCTCAACGGTTCAACTTATGATTGAGTGTAGCCCCTGTTCGCGACAGCCTCAGGGATCCGCAAAAAACTTGCCATGGCTACTGCTTCCTTGCCCCGTCGTCGCTCTCGCTTCTCCCTGGCAGGCACTCTGGCCGCCGTTGGGGGGGCGTTTCTGTGTGGGATCCTGGTGGTGCGGCTGCAGTTGCCGATGCTGGAGCGGATCAATCTGGGAGAATTGGAAAATGCCGAGGCCCGCAAAAACCGCAACATTGCCCTGGCCAATACGCTGGGGTGGCTGGGCTACCGCAACTTGGGGGCTTCCTGGCTGTGGCTGGAGCTGATCCAGTACTACGGGGATGCACCGGCTCGCACCCTGACTGGCTATGGCCTGGCCTACGACTACTTCGATCACATGCTGCGGCTGGATCCCCATTTCCTCTTGGGCTACCGGCTCTCCAGTTTGGTGTTGGCCTATCGGGCCGGCCAGCCGGAAAAAGCCGTCGAGATTTTGGATCGCGGCTTGCAGCAGTTCAACCCCCAAAACAACCCTGACGCCTGGCGACTCTACGTGGATCGTGCTCTACTTAACTTTATGTTTCTGGGGGACGCGGAAGCGGGCCGCACCGATTACTACCAAGCTGCTGCCTGGCGAGAGCAGGTGGGCCTGCCTGGAGATGAATTTCGTCAACTAGGAGATAACATCGCCCGCAGTTCTCTCAGCAGTCCTCTCAGCCGCCGTGTCCAATTCGATGTTTGGCTGAGCGTGTATAACTCCACCACCGACCGGGATACCCGCCTGTTTGTCTTGGAACAACTGGTCCAGTTGGGTACCGTGCTGCAAACGCTGCCTACGGGGGAGATCGAGATCCTGCCCCCTCCTCTGCCCGACTTCCCCGACGAAGAACCCTATCGCTTGCGCCTGTGATTTGATCCGGGGGACAAAGATTGCGCCTTAGGGCTGTGACGTTGCCCCAAAAGGTGAGCTAAACTCTAACCCAAATTAAGCCAACCCAACGGGCCGACTCTTCAAGAGCCGCAGCTTTCCGCTGGAAAAGTTTGCCTCTCTCACGTAGAGAGTAGCTGGCCCTGCTGACTTTGCAATGAGAAATTGCAATGCGAAAACAGTGGCCAGCCCCGTAGCAAGTCCTGGAGACGGTCTGGGGTTCCGGTTGGTTCCCGAAACTTCCCTATCTTATTATTTCTTAACTTTTGTTGTTCTTGTTCTGCACAATAGGAGTGACCCCCATGACCTCAAGAACTTCCCTTCTGATGACTGTGGCTGTCCTTTCGGGCAGTTGGCTTGTTCTTCCGGCGGCAGCACAATCTTCCGGGACGGCCCGGGTGCGGTCGGTGGTGGATGGGGATACCTTCTGGGCGGACTTGAACGGCAGGCCAACCCGTTTCCGTCTGGCCTATGTGGATGCGCCAGAGCTAACCCAAGGGCGCTGGGGGCGGCTATCCCAAGAGGCTCTGCAAAACTTGCTCCCGACGGGATCCCTGGTGCAGGTGGATACCCTCTATGTCACACCGGAAGGGCTTCACATTGCCCAGGTGTACAACGCCGATGGTTTGGTGAACTTGGAGATGTTGCGCCAGGGTCAGGCGGTGGTTTACGAGCGCTTTTTGCACGGGGCCAATCGGCAACGCTACCTAGAAGCCCAAGAGGCGGCCCAAGCGGCGCGGTTAGGCTTCTGGCAGCAACGCAATCCGGTGATGCCTTGGGAGTTTCGGGAGACGGCCACGCAAACCTCGGCCTTTGCGGGGGTCAATGTTTTGGATGGTTCTTTGATTCGTGAAAATCCGGCGGCGGCTGCGGGTGTGGGGATTGCTACCGCAGTGGTGGTGGTGGGTCTGAGCAAAGTGCTGTGGAGAAAGC
>NZ_JANSHW010000659.1:0-617 GCF_047461815.1 Synechococcus sp. R6-10 | reverse complement strand
GTCGAGGTGGGCCTGCTTTTGCAAGAAGTGGAGGGCTTTGTGGGCCTCTGGGTTGATGGGCTGTTCGCGCAGGTTGAGGTTGAGCCAGCGCTGGATACTTATCTCTCCACGAAGCAGAGCCTGTCGCTGTTCTTGGCGGTGGGCGTCGGAATAACCGAGTCCCGTCATCAGGGTGTCGAGGTAGGTGCTGGCGTGGTAGACATCCAAGATGTGTCGGTGAACCCCCAGTTCGCCAAAGAGTTCGGCGATCCAGGCCGCCCCATCACTGAGGCCAATTAGGGTGTCGGATTGGCGAAGACCCGCATGGCGGAGCAGGCCATGCACCTGGGGGGCGAACGCCGTGGCGGTGGTTAGGGCACTCACGTAGTACCGCTGGCTAGGGCAGCGCATCGGGTACACTACCGCACTTTTGACTTCCCGCCACTCGATGCCGCCCTCCACCTGGGTCGCCACCAGACAGCCATCCACCTCCACACACCAGCGCCGGCCCCGTTCCCCCTCCCGTCCCTTCAAGGGCTGCTGCGCCAGTTGGGTTAGCCCTTCACGGCTCAGCCCTTGCTCGTGCTGCTCCAGCCGAATCCCCAGCACCTGCAACGAACTCTTGCCCACCTTCACCC
>NZ_JANSHW010000658.1:0-2540 GCF_047461815.1 Synechococcus sp. R6-10 | reverse complement strand
CTCCAGGGCAAACTCTGAACTAGCCAAGGGATCCCGCTGTGTTGGATTGAGGTTTGGGTTCTGGCTCGGAAGAGTTTTGATTTGCCTGCCGAACTTTTTTGGCTCCTGCATGCTAACAAAAGCTAGCATCTTTCACCAATGCAGATTGCCGGAACAGGGCAGTTCTGCCCAAGCAGGCAGGAAAACCCCACATGCGCCATTGCGGTCTCGGTGCAACCGCGATCCCCTGCAGCAAAACTCATTCCAAAGCCCAGACTTCCGGCAGAAGCCGCCCTCTACGAGCAAAGTGTACGGGCAAAGTGAGGGTAGAGCGTATATCATTACCCCTTCGGCTGGGCAATGTCGAACTCGGCGTCGTAGTCGAAGTCCTCGTCCTCGTCAGCCCAGTCTTCCTCCAGCCTCTCGTCTCCCGCCAGCTCCTCTTCCTCCAAGCGGCGCTTTTCTTCGTATTCCTCATCCTCTAGGCCCAAAGCAGCCCGCTCTGCCCGCCGCTGGAAGCGCTCCAGTGCCGCTGGAGTGATGAAGGGATAGGGCAACCCTTGCGCTTGGGCCTCCTCCAGCGCTGCGCGGTAGCTCTCCACTTCCTTGATGTCGATTTTCCAACCGGTGAGGCGGGCTGCCAGGCGCACATTTTGCCCCTCTTTGCCAATGGCCAAACTGAGCTGGTCGCTGTTGACCAACACATGAGCTTGCTGGATTTCCGGATCCACCAGCCGCACCTCCACCACCTTGGCCGGGCTGAGGGCATTGGCAATGTAAGTGGCAGGATCCGGCGACCAGCGGATGACATCGATTTTCTCGTTGCGCAGCTCTGCTACCACCGCCTGAATCCGGGATCCCCTCGCGCCAATACAGGCCCCCACTGGATCCACGTCCCGCTCCACCGTATCGACCGCAATCTTGGTACGTGGCCCCACATTTCGGGAAGGGGGGTTGGCCTCCCGCGCCACTGCCACAATCCGCACGATATCCTCTTCAATTTCTGGCACCTCGTTGGCAAACAGGTTCACCACCAAGCCAGCATCGGCCCGGGAAACCAAAAGCTGTGGCCCCCGCCGGGATCCCTCATAGACTTTCTTGAGATAGACCTTCATCACCGCGTTGGGAGTGTAGCGATCGCTGGCCAGCTGTTCCTTCTTGGGCAGTTCTGCTTCCACCTCAGGTTGTCCGAAACCGCTGGATACCGACATGATCACCGTCTGCCGCTCGGTGCGCAGCACCCGTGCCTGCAGTACGGTTTTTTCCAGATCGCGGAACTCTTCCTGAATCAGACGGCGCTGCTGATCCCGTAACTTTTGCGCCAGCACCTGCTTGGTTTGGATGGCCGCCATGCGGCCAAATTCCGCCTGTTGTGGGGTGACATCATCTGTGACTTCCCAGCCTACTTCGGCTTCTGGGTAATCCTGCTGCACATCGTACAGAGAGATCTCATGGTCGGGGTTTTGCACCTGCTCAACGATGGCTTTGGTGGCCAAAACGCGAAAGCCTCCTGCCTCCACATCCAACTCCACATCGAAATTGCGGAAGTGGTCTTCTGCAAAGACCACATCTCGCTGGATGGTTTTGCGGTAGCGTTCGTAGCCCTTGAGCAGCGCCTCTCGCAGGGCATCGGTGACCACATGGCGGGGCAAGTTGCGCTCCCGCGAGATCATCTCCACCATTTCCGCCAAACCCGGCAGAGGCACCATCGCCATAACCACTGTCCTCCTGCACAAACTTCGTGAAACTTGCTGTTGCTATTGCTCCACAGCGGGAACTGAACCCGCATCTCTGATGCGAAGGGAGGGCCGCACCACCTGCGGTCAAACGCTCTCTCTATCTCCGGTCTCCTAGTCAGTTTCCGATGAGAGGGCAACCCGCTGCACCGAAGCGCGGGGCAACTGAACTCGCCGCCCCTTGAGGGATAAGGCAACCCTCTCCTCATCCCGACCCAGCAGGTGTCCTGACCAAACGGCTTTGCCCTTGTAGGGTGGATCCAAGGTCACCTCCACCGCAAACCCTTTGAAAACCACAAAGTCGCGATCGCTGGTGAGAAGGTTGCTGATGCCAGGGCTGGACACCTCCAACACATACTGGCCTGGGATCAGATCCACCCGATCCAGCTCGACTTCTAAGGCTTGGCTCATGGCTTCGCAATCGGCATGGCTGGTTTCTCGGTCGGGATCCAGTGGGCGGATATCCACCCGCAGAACTGGCGGATGCTGGTTGGTGTGGAAAACCATCTGCACCAACTGGTATCCCAGTTGAGCGGCCAAGGGACGGGCCAAGCTCTCCAACTGCGGAATAAGAGGGTGAACCATAACCTACTCGTCACCAACCCGGTGCTGCAGCCAGATCCAAACCCCTTGGAGCCGGAGCCGGCAAAGGGGACAGTAAGCCTCCTCAAAAAGCAAAGAAGTGGGTACCACCCACTCCCCGTTGCTATCGCGGAGCTCCTTGAGGCTCGCCCAGAATCAGTACAGACTTCGAGCGCATCCCCCCTACCTCCTAATTTAGAAGATCTCCTCCGGTTTTGTCATGGGGATCCCCAAAAGGCAACA
>NZ_JANSHW010000657.1:0-663 GCF_047461815.1 Synechococcus sp. R6-10 | reverse complement strand
CCCAGTTCGAGTAGACGCGGCTTTCCGCCTCGCGCTTGCGCGTGCCCTGCTCGCTCAGGCGGCGCAGTTCCTCTTGCTTGCGCTGGTGCAGTTGCCAATCCTGCAGCGTCGCGCCCTCGATAATCACCACCTGCGGGCGGAACGCATACGCCTCCTCAAGGTACTGATCGATCCACTTGCGCACGGTGGGGTTATTGAGGTGTCCCACCAGCGAGTACGATTCGTGCGGCAGTCCCAGCACGACCGTCTCGCCCTCGATGGTCACCAGTTGTAGCGCGTCCAGGGCGCGGTAGACCGTCGGTCCCGACACTTTCTGCTTGACGCGCTCGCGAATAGCGTTCCACGCCTGTTGCATCTCCTGATTCATGCGACCTCCCGATGATGGCGCTGCCACAGAATGCGCAGCCCCTCCAGTGTGAGCATGGGTTCCACCTGCTGGATGCTGGGGCAGTTCGGCGCGAAGCGGGGCGCGAGTCCGCCTGTGGCGATGACCCGCGCGTCGCTGCCTAACTCTTCGCGGAACAGGCGCAGCAGGTGTTCGATTGCGCCGACGGAGCCAAGGATGACGCCGCTGCGCAGGCTCTCTGGGGTGGTTTTGCCGATGGGCTGGCACGCGCCCTCGACGGCGATGCGCGGCAGGCGCGCCGTGCGCCCCGCCAGCGA
>NZ_JANSHW010000656.1:0-930 GCF_047461815.1 Synechococcus sp. R6-10 | reverse complement strand
AAACAAACAGAATGCTATCGCTGCATAGTTGAACAGTGATGTTCAGCAGTGTTCAGCGTAAATGTATCAGACTGAGGATAACTTGCCGATATGCCACTTCTAGCTTCTGCACGGCTTGCTCTATAGTATCCCATTTTACAGAACTGGCTGGCTCGGCATGAACCAGCTTTTCCAACTGCTGACACAGCTCAGCCAGACGTTTGGCGCCCAGGGTGCTGCTGCTGCCCTTGAGGCGGTGGGCCAACCGAGCAATGGCTTGGGGATCCCGCTGCTCTAGGGCCTGCCGCAGGGATCCCAATAGAGCTTCGCTGTCCTGCCGGTAGGTTTGGATCATCTCCTGCCAGGCTTCTGGAGAGCTGAAGACTGCCCGCATCTGAGCGAGGATAACGGGGTCGAGGGGCGGATCCTCTTCTTGGCTGGCCGGGATGGGAAGGGGAAGGGATCCCTGAAGAACCCGGACTAGGGTAGCCGGCTCCAAGGGTTTGGTTAGATAGCCATCTACCCCGGCAGCTTCGGCAGCAGCACGGCCTTCCGAAAACACATTGGCCGTGAGGACAACAATGCGAGGCTGGCGCTCAGGAGGCAGTTCAGCGCGGATGCGACGGGTGGCCGCAAGACCATCCAGCTCCGGCATTTGCATATCCATCAACACCAGATCGTAGGGTCGCAGGCGCAGAGCTTGGACGGCTTCCAGACCGTTGCCGACTATGTCGGGCCGGTAGCCCAATCGCTCCAGCATGAGGCGAATCACCTTCTGGTTAACCGGGTTATCCTCTGCCACCAGGATCTGAAGCGGGTAGCGGCTGGCCAGGGTCGCGTCCCAAATGGAGGGAGGAGCGGCGGGAGAGGAAGATAAGGAGGAAGGAGCTTTTTCTCCCACAAGCCCCAGCAGCAGCTTCCGCAGTTGGGAGGCTTTGACCGGCTTGGCCA
>NZ_JANSHW010000655.1:0-546 GCF_047461815.1 Synechococcus sp. R6-10 | reverse complement strand
ATAGATAATGTCTCCAACATAGATAATGTCTCCACTGGGTCTGTAGATGCTTGACCAGGACAGGACCATCGTTCGCCCTTGCATGTACCGCCAGCTGCAATTGCCGAAGCCGCTGTAAGCGCTGCCATAGCAACTAATACGAGAATGCGCGCCATAGTAATCCTCATCATGATTTTACCTCCGACGGGACTAATCTAACAGTGGTTGGGTCGGTCAACACTTTATCGAGACCTTCCCACCCTGTCAATGTATATGTAGTGAGGGGACTTAGAAAATACAACCCTGGTGTGGGCATGTCGCTGAACTTGCTAACCGCGCTGATTGTCTCGCGCCTAATACTGCCGCCCCCATCGCACATCCAAGCGATTGTAGACAGCATCCGCATCCCGCGTGGGGCAGGCGAGGCGTTGGACGAGTAAAGGCGGGCTAACTAAGCGTACAAGACCCTCCGTTGCACGGCGCGTCCGACGAGCGGGGATAGCTAATCGTCCCGCGCCAGCGGGCAAGCCAGCGCAGCCGCCATGCGCTGGGCAGGCGACCGCGCCA
>NZ_JANSHW010000654.1:0-557 GCF_047461815.1 Synechococcus sp. R6-10 | reverse complement strand
ATCTATGGACTCTCGATCCAGTCGCCGTCTACAAAGGTCTTGTATCCCTTTCCCGCAAGGCTCTTGATTGTGCGTACCTCCCAATGCTCCGGCACGTGGCCCAGCCACGGGACGCCGGAGTCCTTGTAGGCCGGGTACGGCTTGCCGGTGCGGACGTCGATCTTGCCGGTGACGGCCTGGTGGATGAGGGCCTGACGGTATTCTTCGAGCAGCTTGATCAGCTTCTGCTTGGCGCGGGTGTAGCGCCGAATCCTGCTATCAAGAATGTGCGCAAAAGTGCGCACGGTTCTCTTCCTGCCCCGACGCGTCCTGTTGACCACCGTCGTATCTGACAGGCGTGACTTTCCCGACTACGGCGGGGACGGTCCCCGCCGCAGCGCCGCCATTGCTGGACGGACTCGCCACGGGTAGGGCAGTTTCGGTTGCCAGCCGTTTCAGGTTCAGCGCCGCATTGAGGTCACGGTCATGGTGCGCACCACATTGAGCACACACCCATGTTCGATCTCTCAATGTCAGCGCCTCGTTCTTCCAGCCACAGATGGAGCACAGTCGGCTAC
>NZ_JANSHW010000653.1:0-621 GCF_047461815.1 Synechococcus sp. R6-10 | reverse complement strand
GTGAGCCTGCTGGGGGTGGTGCTGGTGGCTACGGGGGGATCCTGGGGCACCTTGCAGGCGGGGGATCCCTGGGGGGTGCTGCTGGCGGTGGGCAGCTCTGGAATCTGGGCGCTCTACTGGCTGCTCAATGTGCGGGATGGGCGAGATGCGGTGCTGAAGCTGTTTATGGGGTTTCTCTTCGGCAGCCTCTATGGCCTGCTACTGCTGCCGTTTCAGGAGGTCTCTTGGACAGTTGCGGGGCTGGGTTGGGCGGCTTACATTGGTCTGGCGGAGATGGGCCTGACTTTTGTATTTTGGCTGCGGGCTCTGGAGTTGGCGGGCCATCGGGGATCCCTGGCCAACTGGGTGTATGTGACGCCCTTTTTGTCGTTGGGGTTGATTGCGGTGCTGTTGGGCGAGACGATTGCGCTGGGATCCGTGCTGGGCCTGGGTCTGATTTTGGCCAGCAATCTGTGGGGATCCCATAGGGAAAAGCCCCCCGCGGATCCTGTTCTGTCCTGAGGCGGTTGCGTTCGCGCCAGCGGGACGGAGTCCTATCGCGTTAGCGGTGCAGAGCATGACTCTAGTCAATAATAAGCTCAACTATACTGAAAATAATGTATAATATGTTCAGTACGGATT
>NZ_JANSHW010000652.1:0-1478 GCF_047461815.1 Synechococcus sp. R6-10 | reverse complement strand
GCGCAGGAAATGTCCTTTTCGCGCTAGCGGCGCGGAGCGCTTTGCATCAGCATGAGTGCGGGAGTATGTCACAACAGCTCAAGTTGGAATAGAACTGTTTCGTCGCGGTATCCATAGCACCCCTCTCCTTTTGGAAGAAGGGCTGGGAGTGAGGGAGAAAGGCTCAAGTCAAAGGCTGCCAATGGCCCGTTTCAGTTGTACCAGGGCGCGATTGTAGGCGATTACAGCATTGGAAAGGTTGCCACGGGCAGTGGTGAGGGCAGCTTCAGCATTGATCACCTCCGTTTGGGTGCCCACCCCCGCTTGCAGGCGCAGCCGGGCCAAGCGCAGGCTCTCTTCTGCTGAGGCAATTGCCACTTTGGCCGAGTCGATCTGTTCGCGGCTGGAGCTGAGGGTCAGGAAGGCTTCTTCCACCCCCCGCTGGATTTCATTGCGGGTGCCGACGAAGTTGCTCACGGCCACCTGTCCATCGATCTGGGCTTGGCGGGCTTGGGCAGCCGCTTCTCCTCCATCGAACCAAGTCAAGCTGAAATTGGCTCCCACCGAATAGCCAACATCAAAACTGTTGCGGCTGGCGTTGAAATCGTTAACGGCATCGAGGCTGGCGAACAAGCCAATTCGGGGGCCATTGCGGGCTTGTGCCAGGCGCAGGCGGCTTTGGGCCTGCTCCAATTCTCGGCGCCGGCGCTCCAATTCCTGTCGTTGGGCAAAGGCAGCAATGATGGTCTCTTCCAGGCTGAGATCCCACTCCCCCATCGGCTCAATGCGGTCGCTGGCCAACACGTCGGTGGGGCTGGGGAAATTCAGCAGTTCGGCCAGGCGGCGGCGATTCAGTTGTTGGGTGTTTTGAGCCGCCAGCAAGGTTTGTCGATTGTTGGCCAATTCCGTCTCTGCCTGGAGAATCTCAAAGCGGGTACCCAGCCCGACCCGTTCTCGGGCTTGAGCATCCCGCAGGGTGGCTTCGGAACTTTCGACGGCAGCTTGGCTGATGGCAACCCTGGCGTCCGCGCTTTGCAGATCGTAGTAGGCATTGGCCACAGCTTGTTTGACCGTCTGCAGCGTTTGCTCCAGCTGCAGTTGGGCGATGCGCAGCGCTTCTTGGGCCAGCTTCAGGTTTTGCTCCCTAAGGCCACTGTCAAAGGCGGTATACTCCACCCGCACCACACTGGCCGAGAGGGTGTGGGATTCGCGCCTTGGCCCACCACCAGGAGAGGGAGCCTCACTGTACTGGTAGTTGGCACGGCTGGAGAGGGTGGGAGCAAAGGCAGCTTGAGCTAGAGCTACCCCGGCCTCGGCCCGCTCGACAGTCAGTCTGGCCTGCTGCACAGCCGGGTTCTGGGCAACGGCGATCTCCAGAGCTTCTTCCAAAGACAAGCCCTCCCTTCGCTCGATGCGCACCTGCAAGGGGGATTGGGGCACCACCAATTCTTCAGCCGTCAAAGCCCCCTTTAGAGTCAGGTCAGCCGCAGGGGTGGAGT
>NZ_JANSHW010000651.1:0-1540 GCF_047461815.1 Synechococcus sp. R6-10 | reverse complement strand
CTCCCCTGAACCTGCGCACCAGCCAGAACACCCTCGATCTGAGGGGGAAAACCGTTGCTGATGCTGAGGCCATTCTGGAACAGCACTTTGCCCAAGCTCCTCCCGGCCCGGTTTGGATCATCCACGGCCACGGCACAGGGCGCCTGAAAGCCGGCGTCCAGGCTTATCTCCAAAATCACCCGCGCGTTCAGCGTTTTTCAGCCGCTGATCCCGAAGACGGCGGTACTGGAGTGACCGTGGCTCATTTACAGTGAGGCTTGTACAGTGAGGCTTGCCAGTGCCAGAAGGGAGTAGGGGTGGTCGCGTTGGCATTCTCGAGTCGGAGACCGGACAAGTGCCGGGCAATGTCTCAAGCTTGACTGTGGAGCACTGCCGCTGCTGAGCTGACGGGCTGGGATCCCTTCTGTTGCCGCTGGCTTTGCCAGAGCCAGTAGCCCCGCACCAGTTGGCTATCCCCAATGAGCTTCAACATCACCGCCACCGTTGCACCTGTCCAACTGAGAGGCCCAAAGGCGGCGCCTGCTGCTGCCAACAGCGCCAACCCAGAAAGATTTAGCCCCAAGCCTTGCACCCACATCCACAAGACAGTCTCGCGCTCTGACATCTGTCAGCTCCTAGAGGAGAAATAGGATAGCCCTACTGTCCTGAATCTGAGCAGAGACGGGGATGGGGTTGAGCCTTGACACCGCTGCCCAAAGCTGCACACTTGAGGGGGGCATATTCCCCCTACGGATGGGCTGCTTCACCCAGCCACTCCTGCAATCGGGCCAGAGCCAGCCGCTTCTGGGCAGCGGAGCGTATCGTGCCCTCCGTGAGCCGATTGAAGCCATGCACCAACCCCTTGCCCCCCAAAGCCACCAGCGTTACCCGATGGGTTTGCCCTGGCTCAAAACGCACTGCGTTGCCGGAAGGGATGTTGAGGCGCATGCCAAAGCTGGCGGCGCGATCGAAAACCAGGGCTCGGTTCACCTCAAAAAAGTGAAAATGGGATCCCACCTGAATGGGCCGATCCCCTCGGTTGGTAACCTCCAGGGTCACGGTGGCCCGTCCGACGTTGGCTTGGATGGGATCCTCTGCCAGCAACAGTTCCCCTGGGATCAGGGCCGGCTCTGCGTTGGCAGCAGGGTTGGTTCTGGATTGGCGAGCCATGGGGACGACCTCCTGAAGTCTCTGGGTCTTTGGAGCATCTGGGGGATCCCTAGCGAATGGGGTGGTGTAGGGTAACCAGCTTGGTTCCGTCGGGGAAAGTAGCCTCCACTTGAATTTCCGGGATCATCTCTGGGATCCCGGGCATCACGTCCTCGCGGGTCAGCCACGTCAGCCCCTCGCTCATCAATTGGGCGACTGTTTTCCCCTCCCGCGCCCCTTCCAAGACTGCTGCGCTCAAGTAGGCCACCGCCTCAGGGTAATTGAGTTTGAGGCCCCGCTGCCGCCGATCCCGAGCCAACTGGGCAGCCAGGTAGATCAACAACTTGTCTTTCTCCTGGGGGGATAAGTACACGGGACAACCTCAAAGATACAAAAGGATACAGGGGGGACA
>NZ_JANSHW010000650.1:0-755 GCF_047461815.1 Synechococcus sp. R6-10 | reverse complement strand
ATCCCCAACTTTCAGTTGCGCATTGCCGACGCCAAAGCCTGCCCCGCCTACAGTGGCGTGTTGATCGAAGGGGTGAAAGTCGGCCCTTCCCCCGACTGGCTAAAACACCGACTGGCCGCTGCCGGCATGCGATCCATCAACAATGTAGTGGATATTACCAATCTGATCCTGCTGGAATGGGGCCAGCCTTTGCACGCCTTCGACTGGGATCGCCTGCTCCAGGTCATGGGCAAGAAAAAACCCACCATCGAGGTGCGCTTGGCCCAGCCGGGAGAAACCTTAAAGACCTTGGACGGCCAAACCCGCACCTTGCAAGCCGACAGTCATCTCATTGTGGCCGGCAGCCAACCGGTAGCCCTGGCCGGGGTCATGGGAGGGGAAGAAACCGAAGTCAGCTCGACCACCACCCGCATTTTCTTGGAAGCAGCCGTATTCGATCCGGCGGTGACGCGGCGCTCGGCCCGGTCTCAAGGTCTGCGCACCGAGGCTTCCACCCGCTATGAGCGAGGGGTTAACTTTGCCACCCTCGATCAGGCCCGGGATCGGGCGGCGCAGTTGATCCTGGAACTGGCAGGGGGAGCAGTGGCCGGCCTCACCACCTTTGACCAGCGGCCCCCCCTGGAACGCACCCTGAAATTGCGGCTGTCGCGGCTGATCGATGTGTTGGGGGACGAGGTGCAGGCGGCGGATGTGGAGGAGATCCTATCTGCCTTGGGCTTTCAGCTCTCCCGTTGCGAAGGGGCCAATTCCCAGAG
>NZ_JANSHW010000649.1:0-22849 GCF_047461815.1 Synechococcus sp. R6-10 | reverse complement strand
CCGCCTGTCGGAAAGTGTTGAATGCGATGGCTCTGGCCCAGCGGCGCGGCTTGAACATTACTGCTTTGGGGGGATTTAGCAGCATCATTTTTGAGACTTTTCGCCTCGACAGTCTCCGGCGAGTCCGCAACATTGACTTGGAGATCCAGCGCTTTACCACCGGCAATACCCACACGGCCTACATCATCTGTCAGCAACTGCAGTTGGCGGCCCAGCGCTACGCCATGGACTTGGCAGCCGCTACGGTTGCGGTGGTGGGGGCGACCGGAGATATCGGCAGCGCCATTTGTCAATGGTTGGTGGCCCACACTCACTTGGGCAAATTGTTGCTCATCGCCCGAGAGCGACGGCGTCTGGAGGAATTGCAGGCCAAGCTCAAGCAGGGGGAGATCTCTTCGCTGGAAGAGGCCCTGCCCCGCGCTGACTTTATCGTTTGGGTGGCCAGCATGAGCCAAGGCATGGCCCTCGATCCCCAAGTTTTGCCGGATCCCTGTGTCATCATCGACGGTGGCTACCCAAAGAACATCGCCTCCAGCTTGCATCGGAAGGGGCTCTACGTCATTGACGGGGGGATGGTGGAGCACTCTTTGGATATTGAATGGAACATCATGCAGTTTTTGAATGTGGCCAACCCGGCCCGTCAGCTTTTTGCCTGCTTTGCTGAATCCATGCTGCTGGAGTTTGAGGGGCTGTACACCAATTTCAGTTGGGGCCGTAATTTGATCACCCTTGAGAAATTGGATCTGATCGGGCAGCTTTCCCGCAAGCATGGGTTCCGCCCCCTCATGCCCGAAGCCTAATTGAGATTCAAAATGAAGAAAGCCTCAGCCCCAGCAGAGGTGCTGGCCCTGGTCAGGTCAATCACCAATCGAGTAAACTACCCGACACCAACCGCTAGGCGGTACGGAGCGGGCTTTTAGTAGCCCTGCAGTTAGCAAGCCAACCACGAGCCTCTGGGGTGGTTTACTGCACCCCCAATCGACCGTTACCAGTGCCTTAAAAAAAACCGTTTCTGGTGCCCGCAGTATTATTATAGCATTCCTCCCAACACTGACTTTATAGGTACAGTGCGGGGCTCCTGCAATTTCTAGCTGAAGACCAAACGCCGAGAGACGGTCGCCATGCCCCAGTCCTTTACAGCCCACCTTTGGCAAGCCATTCAGCCCATCTACAAGCAAATCCTCGATCACCCCTTCAACCGAGAGTTGGCAGCGGGCAGCCTATCGCGGCAGCGGTTCCAGTTTTATTTGCAGCAAGATGCTCTTTATCTCACCGACTTTGCCCGCGCCCTGGCCTTGATCGGAGCTCGTTCCGAAGGGGCTGAGCAGGTGGTGAGTTTCTTGAACTTTGCCCTGGGAGCCATTGTGGCCGAACGCAGCCTGCACGAAAGCTATTTTCGCCTCTACGACATTCAACCCGAAACGGCCTATGCTCCTGCTTGTTTTACCTATACCCGTTTTTTATTGGCTGCGGCGGCTTTGGATCCCTATGAGGTGGCCATTGCCGCTGTGCTGCCCTGCTTTTGGATCTACCGAGAGGTGGGATCCACCATCTATCGCACCGCGCAGCCTGACAATCCCTACCAACAGTGGATCGACACCTACGCCGGGGAAGAATTTGCCCAAGTGGTGCAGCAGGCTTTGGACATCACCGACTCCGTTGCTCAGCAGGCTACAGAGCCGCTGCGGGAAAAGATGAGGGCAGCTTTTGTCACTGCCTCCCGGTTGGAATGGCTGTTTTGGGACAGTGCCTATCGCCTCGAATCTTGGCAACCCGCCTAATGCTCACTCGGTCGGGCTGGCTTACCAGACAGCAACTGCTGGGCTTGCGCGAAAACGGCATCCAACATCGGCTCCGTCAGCAGCCGTGTGGCCGTGTTGCGCCGGCTGGGATGGTAAGACGCCAGCAAATAGCGACCCTCTGCCAGGGGAATAACGCAGTTGTGGCCAAAGCGGGGACGGGGCCTGAGAGGTGGCAAGAGCGTCAGAGCGTGTTGGAAGGCAAAATGCCCCAACGTCAGGATCACTCGCACCTGGGTTAGCAGCTCCAGCTCTTGCTTCAGGTAGCCCAGGCAGGTCTTGGCTTCTATGGCGGTGGGGCGGTTCTCCGGGGGCACACAGCGCACCACTGCCGAGATGTAGCAATCCTGCAATTGCAGGCCATCCTCTCGGTGGGTAGAGGTGGGCTGATTGGCAAACCCGGCTCGGTACAGGGCGCGAAACAGCCAGTCCCCGCTGGGATCCCCGGTAAACACGCGCCCGGTGCGGTTGCCCCCATGGGCTGCCGGCGCCAACCCGATCACCCACAGCCGCGCCTGCGGATCCCCGAACCCTGGCACCGGTCGGCCCCAGTAGAGCTGGTCGCGAAAACGGGCCACCTTCTGAAGGGCGACTGACTCTCGCCAGGCCACCAAGCGGGGGCAGCGGCAGCAACTGACGATTTCAGTTTGCAAAGTGGCCCAATCCTGGAGACCCAGCGCCTCACTCCTCCTCGTCGTCATCCTCCTCTAGCTCGTCGAAGGCAGGGGTGGAATCGTCGATCAATTGATCATCTTCCAAGATCAAACGAGGCGGCAGCTCCGGCAACACCGCAGGCTCTTCCTCCTCTTCGTCAGGCTCCGGCTCGGCGGCAATCTCCTCGTAGGTGGTGAAGCCCGTGCCTGCCGGGATCAAGCGCCCGATGATTACGTTTTCCTTCAAGCCGCGCAGCCAGTCGGATTTGCCCTCAATGGCCGCCTCAGTCAGCACGCGGGTGGTTTCCTGGAAGCTGGCCGCTGAGATGAAGCTGTCGGTATTCAAGCTGGCCTTGGTGATCCCCAGCAGGACGGGCGTGTATTTGGCCGGCGCTCCTCCAGTAATGGCCATGGTGGCATTGATCTGCTGGATTTCCCGCAACTCCACCAGCTCGCCCGGCAGCAGGATGGTGTCGCCACCATCATCCACCCGCACCTTGGAGGTCATCTGGCGCACCACGATCTCAATGTGTTTGTCGGAGATCTCCACCCCCTGGGAGCGGTAGACGTTCTGCACTTCGTTGACAAAGAAGCGCTGCACCTCCCGCAGAGCCAACCGTGCGGCTTGGTCATCTCCCAAGGTTTGGCGATGGTACTCGTAGTAGATCTCCAAGAGGTCGTGGGGGTTGGCAGGGCCATCGGTTAGGGGATCCCCCACCCCCACCGGCTGTCCATCTACCACGATCAAGCTCTGCCCCGGCAGCACAGGATAGTCTCTAACGGTGCCATCGGCTTCGATGACCTTGAGATCTGGCTCTTCTCCCCGCCAGCTCAGTTGAACGGTGCCGGGCCGCTTGGCCAGAACACACATTTCCTTGGGCTTGCGGGCCTCCAGCAGCTCCTCAATCCGTGGCAGACCCTGGATGATGTCCCCTGTCTTGGCCCGCTCGAACACCAAGAGGGCCAGAGAATCCCCCCGCTGCACCAGATCGCCATTCCGTACCTGCAGGATGGCACCCGCAGAAACCAAGTAGGGCCGCGCCATCCGCAACAGGACTTGGCCGTCCGTTATCTGCATCACCTGTCCTGACTGTGGAGAAGGGATCCCGGGAGCAAGCTCGTCCCCAACCCGCACCAGCGCCCCCACTTCCACATTGGCTGGGCCCGTCAGGGGCACCTGCACCAGATCGTCGTCGGTAATCACCAGCACCCGCCGTACCACCTCCGCTCCCTCGCGGATCCCTTGGACGATCCCGGCCTTTTTGGCTTGGATTTCGGTGCGGGCGATAACATCTCCGCTGGCGATGGAGTCTCCTTCCTTCACCAACAGCCGCGTGTGGGTACTCCCCTGCGTCAGATCCGCTTCCACGTCGCGGCGCAGCAACAGGGTTTCCAGAATCACCAGTTGCAGGCGGCGAATATCTGGATCCTTCTCATCTTGGATCAGCTCGATATCGGCCTTCAGTTGTGGGGCGTCGGTATCGATTTCCAGCACCAGTTGGGTGCGCAGGAGCTCTACAGGGCCTACCGACTTCACCCGCTCCCCATCTTTGAAGGGAACCCGCTGCACCGCCCGCAGACGAATGGAGCGACCGGACTCGCTGGTGGACTCTTGAGTGGGCACCAAGGGCCGGTCGGGGATCTCGTACTCCTGCACCGGACGCAGCAGCAAGCCTGGGCCTTCGGGAGTTTCCACGTGTTCCAGGTAGACCAGTCGGTCGGGAACGATGCTGCTGAGCACCGGTTGCCCTGGCTGGATTAGGGTGCCACTTTTCACTTCCAAGTCGGCGGGGTTGTCCACCAGATGCAGGGATCCCGGCTTGATGACAATCTCCCGCAGAATGTCGTTCTTCTGGATGACTTCGACAACACCGGCATTCTGGCAAAAGATGTCTTTCACCACCTCAGTGCCTGCTTCCACATACTGGCCATCGTCCACGTTCAGCAGGGAGATGTCCTTGTTCACCTCGTGGGTCTCTTCCGGGATCCACAGCAGGGTGCCGCCCTGGATGACTTCGTAGCCTTGCTTGGCCTTGCCGCGCCGTGCCACCTCAATGCCAGCGAACTTCACCAAGCCTCCGGTCTGGCTGCGGAAGTGGTTGTCGATCAGCTCCGCCACCACCTCGTCGTTGCCTACTTTGGTGCCCGGAGTGGCCTTGAGGACGAAGGTCTGCCCACTAGAAGTGTCCAGCAAAAACTGCTCCCGCCCCTGGTGGGATTCCACCCGTACCCGTGCTTCCCGCAACACCACCGAAGCGTTGATGATCTCCACCTCGCGCCCACTTCTGGTGTCGCTGCGCTCCGGTAGCCGCACAATGCCGCCATGC
Source organism: Synechococcus sp. R6-10 (assembly GCF_047461815.1). NCBI lineage: Bacteria > Bacillati > Cyanobacteriota > Cyanophyceae > Synechococcales > Synechococcaceae > Synechococcus > Synechococcus sp. R6-10. The sequence continues at coordinate 18,070 of NZ_JANSHW010000649.1, read as the reverse complement.
TCCGTCACCAGCGAGGTTTCGGCGATCACATCCCCCGCCTGCACCCGATCCCCGTTTTTCACCACCGGCTCGGCCCCCGGAGGCAGGTTGTACACCTGTCCAGACATCACCCAGATCAATCCCTGCCGCTGGGCAGTGTAGGTGGTGTTACCCTGGCGGTCAGTCTTCTCCTCGATGGGCAGATCGGCAAAGCGAATTTCTCCAGCCAGGTCGGCCACCACCTCTTTCTGGGCTTTCTCGGTGCTCTTACGGCTGGCCTTGGCCAGGGACACCTCTGCAATCAACTGATCCCGCTGCACCTGGGCTCCGTCCCGCACCAGCAGGGTGGATCCCTGGGTCATGTCGAAGGACTCCCGTTGACCGTCTGGGCCTTCCAAGATGATTTGGTTGTTCACTTCCACCTGCAGGGCATCGTCGCCGTGGCGGGTACGGAAGGGGCGGGTGCGCAGATTTTTCGGGAACCGCACCACACCCGCAAAGGGGGCGCGAATTTGGCGGGCCACCTCCCCTGTAAACACGCCTCCCGTGTGGAAGGTGCGCATGGTCAACTGGGTGCCCGGCTCCCCAATCGATTGGGCGGCGATGATCCCGACTGCTTCCCCCAGATCCACCAGGCGGGAGTGGGCCAAGCTCCAGCCATAACACATCCGGCACACGGAGCGGTTGGCTTCACAGGTGAGGGGAGAACGCACCATCACCTGCCGGATGCCGGCCTCCACAATCGTCTTGGCCAGGTCGTGATCCACCTCTTGGTTGCGACGGGCAAGCACCACCTGGGTTTCTGGGTGCACCACGTCGCGCGCCAACACTCGGCCCACCAAGCGCTCCTCCAGAGACACCACCACCTTGTCCCCGTCCATCAGGTATTCCAGAAGGATGCCCTGCTCAGTGCCGCAGTCAGATTCCCGCACGATCACATCCTGAGACACATCCACCAAGCGGCGGGTGAGGTAGCCAGAGTCGGCGGTGCGCAGGGCCGTATCCACCAAGCCCTTGCGGGCCCCATAGGAAGAGATGATGTATTCGGTAACGGTCAGGCCCTCGCGGAAATTGGTTTTGATGGGCAAATCGATGATCTGGCCCTGGGGGTTGGCCATCAGGCCGCGCATGCCCACCAACTGGCGCACCTGGGAGACGTTCCCCCTTGCCCCCGAGTTGGCCATCATGTAAACGGAGTTGAGGGGATCGTTCTGCTGGAAGTTGTTGAGCATCTCCTCTTTGATCTGGTCGTTGATCTGGTTCCAGGTGTCGATCACCTTATGGTAGCGCTCCACCTCTGTGATTTCTCCACGGGTATAGCGCTCGGTGGCCGCCTCGATCTCGGCTTCCGCTTGTGCCAACAACTGCCGCTTGCTGGGGGGAACGCGCAGGTCTTCAACGCTGATGGAGACGGCTGCCTGGGTGGCGTATTTGAAGCCCAGGGTCTTCAGAGCATCCGCCATCTGAGCAGTGCGGGCCGTGCCGTAGCGGGCAAAAGACCAAGCAATTAGGTTGCGCAGCTCTTTTTTGCCAATTTGATAGTTGCGAAAGGGCACAGGGGGCAAGGGGGTGTCGGCTTTGTTACCGTCGGCAGCCTGCCGCGCCAGGCCAGCGGAAAATCGTCCTTTTTCGCTCATGATGCCTCGCTAGAGAGAAGAGGAGAGAGGGGAGAGAAGAGCCGTCCTACGGCAGAGGATGAACTACGCAGACAAAATATCTTGCACGGTCTTGTTAAAAATGATCCGGCCCGGCGTGGTGCGAATGTACTGGCTGATCACGTTGCCGTCTTGATCCTCGCGGATACGGCGGTAGTTGGTGATCTTGAGGCGAATGCCGCCCGGTTCTTCGATGATTTGCGGCTCGGACTCTTTTTCGCCCTTGCCCAACTCCATCGGGCCGTGGTAGCGCACCCAGACCTTGCTGTGCAGGCCGATAGCACCGCGGTCGTAGGCGATGAGAGCATCTTCCAAGCTGGCAAAGAAACGATCGCCAAGATCGGGCTGGTGGGGGTTATCTGCCGTCAGGTAGTAGCACCCCAACACCATATCTTGGCTGGGGGTGATGATGGGAGCGCCGGTGGCCGGGGAGAGGATGTTGTTGGTGGCCAGCATCAGCAGGCGCGCTTCCGCCTGGGCTTCCAACGACAGGGGCACATGCACCGCCATCTGGTCGCCGTCGAAGTCGGCGTTGAAAGCAGGGCAGACCAAGGGGTGAAGTTGAATCGCCCTTCCCTCCACCAGGATCGGTTCAAAGGCTTGGATCCCCAGGCGGTGCAGCGTGGGAGCGCGGTTGAGCAAAACCGGGTGGCCGTCGATCACGTCCTCCAGCACATCCCAAACCTGCGGGTCGTTGCTTTGGATCAGCTTTTTGGCGGCCTTGATGTTGTTGACGATGCCCCGCTTGATCAATTTGTGGATGACAAAGGGCTGGAACAGCTCGATGGCCATCTCTTTGGGCAGGCCGCACTGGTGCATGCGCAGGCTGGGCCCCACCACGATCACCGAACGTCCGGAGTAGTCCACCCGTTTGCCCAACAGGTTTTGCCGGAAGCGCCCCTGTTTGCCCTCGATGATGTCGGAGAGGGACTTGAGGGGACGGTTGTTGGCCCCCGCCACTACGCGCCCCCGCCGACCGTTGTCGATCAGCGCGTCCACCGCCTCCTGGAGCATGCGCTTTTCGTTGCGCACAATGATCTCCGGCGCCATGATCTCCTGCAGCCGGGCCAGGCGGTTGTTGCGGTTGATCACACGACGGTAGAGATCGTTGAGGTCGCTGGTGGCAAAGCGGCCCCCATCCAACTGCACCATGGGACGCAAATCCGGCGGGATCACCGGCAGCACCCGCAACACCATCCACTCCGGACGGGATCCGGTGGCAATGAAGTTGTCGATCACCCGCAGCCGCTTGATCAGGCGTGCCCGCTTTTGGCCGCGAGCAGTGGTGATCTCCTCCCGCAGTTGCTCCGCCTCTTTTTCCAGGTCGATATCCTTGAGCAGGCGCTCGATGGCCTCCGCCCCGATCATCGCCCAGTTCTCCGGCAGTTGCAGTTCGGATCCCTCCTCGTACATCTGATCTTCGATCTCGAGGAATTGATCCTCCGTCAGCAGTTGTTTGTAGGAGAGATTCTGGGCATTGCCCGGATCCACCACTACGTAGGCGTTGAAGTATACCACCTGCTCCACATCCCGCAGCGGCATATCCAACAGGGTGGCGATGTGGCTGGGGATCCCTTTCAAATACCAAACGTGGGTGACCGGAGCGGCCAACTTGATGTAGCCCATGCGGTGGCGGCGCACCCGCGACTCGGTCACCTCCACCCCACAGCGCTCGCAGACGATCCCCCGATGCCGTACCCGCTTGTACTTGCCGCAGTGGCATTCCCAGTCTTTGGCCGGCCCAAAGATGCGCTCACAGAAAAGACCATCCATCTCCGGCTTGAGGGTGCGGTAATTGATGGTCTCGGGCTTGGTGACTTCCCCCACCACTTGACCATTCGGCAGGGTGCGCTGGCCCCACTCCATGATCCGTTCTGGAGAAGCCAAGCCGATTTTGACATAGTCAAAGCGTTGCTCTGTTTTGGCCATCGCCGTTTTCCTCCTGGCTTGCTGAACCCAAAGGAGAGGGAAGCCCCACCCTCCTTCGTGGGTTGAAGGGGATCCCCGTCACGTTCGCGTCAGGGGTGGGGAGCGCTCTCAACCCTCAAAAGTCCTCTTCCTCCTCCTCGTCCTCATCTTCCTCAAGGCTGCGGCTGGCATTCGCGTCAGCGGTGCGGAGCACTCTGGTAAAGGCGGGTGATGGCGAGAGATCCTCAGCCGTAACCGATTCATAAGTGGGTCGAGAGGGAGTGTGACGGTTGGAAGTATCGGCCATCAGATCCACTTCCACATCGTGGGTTTGCCCTTCGCTGTCCACCTCCACCTTGTGTACAGACACATCTAGGCAGAGGGACTGCAACTCCCGTACCAGCACCTTGAAGGACTCCGGCGTGCCGGGTCGAGGGATCGGCTTGCCCTTGACAATGGCGTTGAGAGCCTCGTTGCGCCCCACCATGTCGTCGGACTTGACGGTGAGCAACTCCTGCAGGATGTAGGCTGCCCCAAACGCCTCCAAAGCCCACACCTCCATCTCCCCAAAGCGCTGGCCGCCCTGCTGCGCCTTGCCCCCCAGCGGTTGCTGGGTCACCAAAGAATAGGGGCCGGTGGAGCGGGCATGGATCTTGTCATCCACCAAGTGCACCAGCTTCAGCATGTAGGCGCGGCCCACCGTAACGGGCTGGTCGAAGGGCTCCCCGGTGCGACCATCAAACACCTGGATTTTGCCGCAGTACCTGCCTTCCGGGTTGAAGATCCAGTCCTTGCCGGTCTTCTCTCGGGCTTCCCTCAGCTTGGCCTCCACCGTCAGACGGGAGGCTTCTAAACCGTGCATCTCATCAAAGGGCATCAGCTTGAAGCGCACTCCCAGATGTTCTGCTGCCCAGCCCAGCAGGCACTCGTACACTTGGCCCACGTTCATCCGGGAAGGCACCCCCAAGGGGTTGAGCACCACATCTACCGGTGTGCCGTCCGCTAGGTAGGGCATGTCCTCAATCGGCAAGATGCGGGAGATGATGCCTTTGTTGCCGTGACGGCCCGCGATCTTGTCCCCCACCTGGATTTTGCGCTTGAGGGCGATGTAGACCCGCACCACCATGTTGGCGCCGGGAGGCAGCTCATCCCCCTGTTCGCGGGTAAAGATGCGTACATCCACCACCCGACCGCGCTCGCCGTTGGGCACCCGCAGGGAGTTGTCCCGCACATCCCGAGCCTTTTCCCCGAAAATGGCCCGCAGTAGCCGCTCTTCTGGGGGCTGATCCGACTCCCCTTTGGGGGTGACTTTGCCCACCAAAATGTCGCCGGCCTCCACCCAAGCCCCAATGCGCACAATGCCGTTCTCATCCAGGTCCCGCAGGGCATCTTCCCCCACGTTGGGGATTTCGCGGGTAATCTCCTCAGGGCCCAGTTTGGTTTGCCGGGCCTCGATCTCGTGCTTCTCGATGTGTACCGAGGTAAAGACATCGTCGTAGACCAGCCGCTCGCTGATCAAGATGGCATCTTCGTAGTTGTAGCCCTCCCAGGGCATGTAGGCCACCAACACGTTTTGGCCCAAAGCCAACTCGCCCCCTTCGGTCGCCGGGCCATCCGCCAGCACCTGGCCAGCCAATACCCGATCCCCCGTATAGACAAGGGGACGCTGGTTGAGGCAGGTGTCTTGGTTGGAGCGCTGGTATTTCTGCAGGCGATAGACAATTGGATCCCCGCCGTCGTCTGGCCGCACCACGATTTCGTCGGCAGAGACATAGGTCACCACGCCATTGGTGCGCGACACCACCACCATGCCGGAGTCCCGTGCCGCCTGGGCTTCCAGGCCAGTGCCCACATAGGGCCGATCCGGCTTGAGCAGGGGCACCGCCTGCCGCTGCATGTTTGCTCCCATCAAGGCACGGTTGGCGTCATCGTGCTCCAGGAAGGGGATCAAGGAGGTGGCCACCGAGATGACCTGCACCGGCGCCACTTGGACGTAGTGCACTTCTGTGGGGTGGGCGGTGGTGAACTCTTGGCGGTAGCGCACCGGCACCAAATCGGCAGTGATGCGGCCTTCGGCATCCACCGGCACATCCCCAGGGGCTACGCGGTACTCGTCCTCTTCATCGGCAGTGAGGTAGACCATGCCCAGATCTTTGCGCACCACGCCGTTCTCGACCCGGTAATAGGGGCTTTCGATAAAGCCGTACTGGTTGACGCGGGCGTGGGTGGCCAGGGATCCAATCAACCCGGCGTTGGGGCCTTCTGGAGTTTCGATGGGGCAGATGCGGCCGTAGTGGCTGGGGTGGATATCCCGCACCGCAAAGCCGGCCCGTTCCCGACTCAGGCCGCCGGGGCCCAGGGCAGATAGCCGCCGCTTGTGGGTCAGCTCCGCCAGAGGATTGGTCTGATCCATGAACTGGGAGAGCTGGCTGGAGCCGAAGAACTCCTTAATGGCCGCCACCAAGGGTTTGGGGTTGACCAAAGAGGCCGGGGTGAGGTTTTCCGACTCGGAGACTGTCATCCGTTCTCGGATGATCCGCTCCAGGCGATTCAGGCCCACCCGCACCTGGTTTTGCAGCAGCTCGCCCACGGAGCGCACGCGGCGGTTGCCCAGGTGGTCGATGTCGTCCACATGGCCGATGTCGTACTCCAAATTGATCAGGTAGTCGATGACGGCCAAAATGTCGGTGACGGTAAGCACCCGCACACTTTCGGCTACGTTCAAATTTAACTTTTTGTTCAGCTTGTAGCGCCCTACCCGGCCCAAATCGTAGCGTTTGGGGTCGAAGAAGCGGGATTCCAGCAACTGCTGGCCACCCGATACGGTGGGGGGTTCCCCGGGCCGCAACTTGCGGTACAGCTCCATTAGGGCTTCTTCTTCGGTGTAGGGCCCCTCTTTCTCCATGGTTTTCTGGAAGAATTCGGGGTGGCGCAGGTTGTCGTAAATCTCGGAGTCGCTCAGGCCCAAGGCTTTCAGCAGAACTGCCGCCGAGAGCTTGCGGGTTTTGTCGATGCGCACCCACACCAGGCCGTTTTTGTCGGTCTCGAACTTCAGCCAGGCACCACGGTTGGGGATGAGGCTGGCGCTGTAGGTACGACGCCCGTTTTTGTCCAGCTCCGACTTGTAATAGACGCCGGGGCTGCGCACAATTTGGTTGACGATCACCCGCTCGGCGCCGTTGATGATGAAGGTGCCCCGATCCGTCATCAAGGGCAGTTCGCCGATGAAGACGTCCATGTCTTTGATCTCGCCGGTCTCTTTGTTGATCAGGCGAGTGGGCACCCGGATCTGCGCTTGATAGGTGGCATCCCGCCGCTTGGCCTCCTCGGGGTCGTAGCGGGGGCGGTTGATCTTGTACCCTTTGGAGGGATCCCCAGGGCGATATTCAGGCAGGAAGTGCAGCTCCAGCTTACCAGTGTAATCGATGATGGGGGAAAAGCTGAGAAGCTCCTCTTCAAACCCTTCTCGCAAAAACCACAAGAAACTCTCCCGCTGAATCTCCACCAGGTCAGGAAAGGTAGGAGCGACAGGGGATTGCACTGCTAATTGTGTCATGCGTTGCTCGGGAGGGGTCGCGCTGCAGTCAGGCCTTCCATTATAGAAACCCCGCCAACGATCGTCAACGAACGTTACAAAGGTCGAGGGGCTGTCCGGATCCCTTGAGGGCTCACTTGGAAAATCTCGGCAAAACCGCTGGGGATCCCCTTTTGGCTGCCGGGGCAGGGGCGGTTTCCGCCATGCCTTAAGGATTGTTCACATCCATTCACACTCAAGCAGATTATTCTAATCTTTAACCGTTTTTGCGGATCATCCGCTGCTCCAGCTCGGATTTCCGGTCAACCTTGGGGATCGGAGGGGTGGCTCTGACAGGCTCAGCCGGTCGCCAGGGTGGACGCGGCGCCGGTCTTTGTCGCTTTTGAGATGCACGCTGTTGATGCAGGCTAGGGGGCAAGACGCGGAGCCATCAATCATGAGAAAGGATCGGGAATGGGTTTACAAAGCTTCTCAGGCTGGGGAAACCTCCGGATGGCTTGCAGGTGATCCAGAAGCGCAGTTTGTTGGCAAGGAGGGTTTTGTGAGTCAAAGCCACAACAATCAGAATAAGAATGATTTGAGTAACCGGGACAACAGCCTGTCGGCCCAGTTGCGAGAGGGCACCAAGCAGTCCCACACCATGGCCGAGAACATGGCCTTTATCAAGTGTTTCCTGAAGGGAGTGGTGGATAAACGGGCCTACAGCCGCTACCTGGGCAATTTCTACTTTGTCTACAGCGCTTTGGAAGAAGGCTTTGCCCAACTGCGAGAGCACCCCCTGGTGGGCCGGCTCTACTACCCAGAGCTGTGGCGCAAGGCCAGCCTGGAGAAGGATTTAAATTATTTTGTTGGCCCCAACTGGCGCTCTTTGGTCAGGCCCTCCCCTGCCTGCCAGGTCTATGTCAACCGCATTCGGGAAGTGGTGGAAAAAGATCCGCTTCTGCTGATCGCCCACGCCTATACCCGCTACATCGGCGACCTGTCGGGCGGTCAAATCCTCAAAAACATTGCCCGCCGGGCCATGGGCTTGCCGCAGGGGGAAGGAACGGCCTTCTACGATTTCGAGCAGATCCCTCATGAGGGCAAATTCAAGCAGCGCTACCGCGCCCAGCTGGATGCGTTGGAGCTGGATCAAACCACCATCGACCGCATTGTGGCAGAGGCCAACTATGCCTTCAAGCTGAACATGGATCTGTTTAGGGAGTTGGAGGGCAATTGGCTGTTGTCGATGGCCCGCTTGGCCTGGAATTCGCTGCTCAGCCAGTTTCAACGCAAGCCCACCCGTTCTGAGGCAGCCGCTCCCAGCTCCTAAAATCCGGATTCCAGAGGGCAGTGAGGCGATGGGTTCTGCTGCCTATCTCCCCTCTCCCTCTGGGAGAAGAGCCGGGGGTGAGGATCAGTCACATTCAAGAGTGTCGCGGGTGGCCCGACCGGTTACAGGGTTAACGCCGGTGGCCCGTTCGCAAAGGATGGAGAGGGCGTCTTGCCGTATCAACGCATTGGTGAAATCCGCCCCATCAATTTGGATCCCTTCGACTCGGGCCAGCCACATCATGCTGTCCTGCAGTTGCGCTTCTCGCAGATCCGCACCCTGTAAGTTGGCCATGTCCAAAGTGGCCCCCCGCAGGTCGGCCCCGCGCAAGTTGGCTTTGCTGAGATTGGCCCCGAACAGGTTCGCCCCTGCCGCCTTCACATGGCTGAGATCGCTTTGGCGCAGGTTGGCCTTGAGAAACTTCCAGCCGCTCAGGTCTTGCCCTGCAAAGCTCACCCCCTGTAGATCTCGTTTGGTGTAGTCTTCGGCGTGGGCCGGGGATCCCAGCAGGGTAACCCCCAGGCAGAGTATCAGCCCGCAAAGCACCATCCCCCGCAGGAAACGGCTCAGCCAAGACCGCCTCGCCAGAACCGAAGCCAGCCAAGCAACAGACATCGTGGATCCCTCCCTCAAGGAAACCTCCATGGCTTGGGAATTGCTTCTGGTTTTATCTTACCGGATAGGGATCCCGCCGGCAGGTTGGGCTATCTTAAAGTCTTCTACAGAGATTGGCGAGGGGGCGACAGGGATCCATGTCCGAGATCGAGGTCTTCGATGCGGAGCAGTTGGCCGGGCTGATCGAGGGTCTGGCAGAGGCGATCGGCAGGGATCATCCCCACCTCCAAAAGTTGACGTTGATCGGCATTCGCACCCGGGGAGTTCCCCTGGCCTACCGCCTGCGGGATCGGATTGCCACTCTGCTGGGGATCCCGCCCCAAGTGGGGGAGCTGGACATCACTTTTTTCCGCGACGATTTGAGTGCCGGCGGGTTGCGCACCCCCGATCGCAGCGAAATGCCGCGTGACCTGACCGGCCAAGAAGTGGTGCTGGTGGATGATGTGATCTTTCGCGGTCGCACCGTGCGAGCAGCTTTGGAGGCTCTAAACCACTTTGGGCGACCGGAACGGGTGCGATTGGCGGTGTTGATCGACCGGGGTCACCGGCAGTTCCCCATCCAGCCCGATTACTGCGGTTGTCAGCTTTCCACAGAACCGGAGCAAATGGTGAGAGTCCATCTGCGGGAAACCGATGCAGAAGAGCGGGTGCTGTTGATAGACAAAACAGCAAAGATCAAGTCCTGAGCCAGCGCTGGGGTGCGGTATTTTAGGGATGACCTGCCGAAACTCACTGCCATGTCTTGGTTGCCGGAAACCCGCCGCTACGCTGTTTTGGGCACGGGCGCTTTGGGAGGATTTTATGGGGCGAAATTGCAACAGGCGGGCTTTTCGGTGCATTTTCTGCTGCACAGCGACTATGAGCATGTTTGCCAAAACGGCCTGTGGGTGCAGTCCTGCTGGGGGGATTTTCATTTGCCCCAGGTGAATGCCTACGCAGCCGTGGAGGACATGCCCGCTTGCGAAGGCGTGATCGTGGCTTTGAAAGCCACCCAAAATGCGCTTCTGCCGCACTTGATCCCGCCTGTGTTGGCCGAGAATGGCGTGGTGATCTTGTTGCAAAACGGGCTGGGGGTGGAACCCGAGATTGCCGATTGCGTTGGCCCAGAGCGGGTCATGGGGGGCCTCTGCTTCATCAGCTCCAATAAGGTTGGCCCCGGCCACATTCACCATCTGGATTACGGTTCGGTGCTGCTGGCAGAATACGGCCCTGGCTATGCCCCCCAAGGGATCACGCCCCGCCTTCAACAAGTTCAAGCCGATTTTCAACGGGCAGGGATCCCGACTTCGCTCTCACCAGATTTGATGTTGGCCCGCTGGCAGAAACTGGTCTGGAATATTCCCTTCAACGGCCTCTCGGTGGTGTTCAATGCCGATACTCAGCAAATGATTCGAGACCCTGAGGCCCGTGCTTTGGCGGAAACGCTGATGCAGGAGGTGATACAGGGAGCTGCAGCTTGTGATCGCCTGCTTCCCGACTCCCTGATCCAAGAAATGCTCACCAATACCGAGAAAATGGCCCCCTACCGCACCAGCATGAAAATCGACTATGAGCGCAAACGTCCTCTGGAACTGCAGGTGATCTTCGGCAACCCACTGCAGTACGCTCGACAAGCTGGGATCCATCTGCCACGGGTTGAAATGCTCTACCGACAGTTGCAGGTGTTGGATCGCCTGAATCGAGGGATCCCTGGGGAGCAGCAGGCTTAAGTTTTTCAAGATCCGGCGGAGCGATCCCAGGGCTGGAGCAGGCTTTCTCCTTTGCTTGCGGGTAGACTGAGCCGCAGTCGTGTACTGTTGCTCTGGCTTTATGCCGCTGGGATCCACCCACGATCGCATTACCCTCTGGACGGCCCCCGGCATCACCCTAGCCGCCGGTGTGTTGGGGAACAGCACCACAGTTGCCCTGGCTGTGGGATCCGCCTATCTGTTCAGCGGCCTGATGTTTTCTGGAGATCTGGACACCTGTTCTCGACAGTATCAACGCTGGCTGTTCTTGCGTTGGATTTGGCTGCCCTACCGCAGGTGGATACGGCATCGCTCCTTTTGGTCTCATGGGCCGATTGTGGGCACCGCCGTGCGGGTACTGTACTTGAGCCTATGGGCAGGAGGAGCTGGCCTGCTGGGGGCTTGGCTGGGATCCCGGTTGGGCTGGTGGATGTGGCAACCCTGGGTGTGGGGCAGCGATCTCTGGCAATTGCTGCAAGTTCACGCCGAGATGCTCTTTTGGATTGGGATGGGGTTGGAACTGGGATCGGTGAACCACAGCCTAAGCGACTGGATGGTCTCCCGCTGGAAACGCTGGCGCAGAAAACGCCGTCAGGTTCGATCTCCTGCCAGGCGACTTAGCTATCGTGGCTAGGGATCCATTGGGCCAAGGTTTGATTTTTCGCCCGCCACGGCATTTGAATGGCAGTGAGGTTACCTACTGTTCCGCAACGCGTAGTCATTTATCTCACCGTCAAGGTGAAACAAACGACCGGTTGCTTCCTGCTAAGGCCTCCGGCCCGCTACGCGAGCAGTTGAAATAGAGGGTAATAAGAACCACGACTGCTATCAGCCCCTCACCCCCCCTTGAACCTGTGCTGTGCCCACAACTCCGCGACCTATCCTCTCAAGAGGGCTGAAACTGCAAATCTTGGCCAATTACCCTTTAGCCCAGGTACTCTGCTTGTGGCCATTTCGATTCAAACTGGGACACTGCACCCATACCTAAAGCCTTGAATACAGGGAATCAGAAAGCTCTCCTCAGTAGCCCAAGCGTCTCACCCTAACTTGAAACGACTACTTGAAGCAGTTTTGTCAAGAACATTTCCTCTTACGTTGGCTAGGTATTGCGATTTAATCTCAATAAAGCTATGCTGTTACTCAGTTGAGTGGTGGAGTCATATCCATCAGTCTTCCTCTCTTGTCTTGGATGTGGCAGGGATCCTGTGCTGGCAGAGCTGGCCATCTGCGTCAGCAGGGATCCCTTTTTCTCCTCTCCAAGGCTAAGCAAGGTTCTGTGCTAATGAGAGTCAGAGTCAGTTGATAGAGAGATTTTTTGCTTGCTCATGTCAATCTGTGGAGGTGGCAGTGTAAAGGAGCAACAGCGGCTGAGGGTTATGGCTTTGGAAGGGGGCAATCTGGCTTCGGGAACCGGAAGACAAGACCGAATACAAAGATTGCTGCTCTAGTTTCCTTTGCAAACTTGTCAGAAGCTAAGGAAAAAGACCAACCTTTTGGGACAAACTGTCTGTCCTATGTCTTGTTTTGTCGTTCAAAAATTTATGTTGGGCTCAAGAGAAACTCTAGAAAAAAGTTGAATCAGGTGGAAGAATCAGTTAGAATCTAGCTGGCGTTAACGCTAACCGCGACGAAGAGACTGGAGGGAGGAAAGCCTAACAGCCTCTCTCCTTTTTTCTGTAGGGGTTACCCTCACTCTCAAACCCCATCTCATGAGAAGGGAGGAAGACCAAATACCCTATGACTTGAAATAGCAGCATTTTCATTAACTTTTGTTTTACTCTCTATGCCAAACTTGATACTAAGCTAAAGAGTTGCTCCTCGATCTTGTAACCATTGGACAGCCAGCCTGTGTTGGCGTTTTTGTGCATAGGCTAAGGGGGTATGCCCATCTTCATTGCGAGGGTTTAGTTCGGCTCCATTTTCCAGCAAAAGCTCCAGGATTTCGATGTGTCCTTCCCAAGCAGCCCAGTGCATCGGTGTCGCCCCGAATCGGTTGCGCGCATTGGCATTGGCCCCGTACAAGAGCAAAAAGCGAGCGATGCCCAAATCCCCTCGGGTGGCGGCTTCATGCAGAGGGGTTCGGCCTGTTTCGTCAGTGGCATCCACCGGCGCTCCCTTGGATAGTAGGCGGGCCAGAATGCTTTTTCGACCGGTGGCTGTGGCCCAGTGGAGAACACGACCAGTGTTGGCTCCCTTTTGGATGAGCAGACCGATTACTTCTACCTGATCGGTTAAAGCAGCCCGATGGAGAGGGGTATAGCCATAGTTATCTGGGAGATCGATATCGCTGCCTGCCCTCAAGAGACGCTCCACCAGCTTGACCTGACCGCTGGCGGCAGCCAAATGGAGAGGGGTAGCACCTGTGGGATCTAAGGCATTGGGGGAGGCGCCATATACTAAGAGCAAGTCCAGCAGTCCCAGATGGCCAAGGAGTGTCGCTTTATGAAGCAAGGTCATTCCCTGAGCATCGACAGCATTTACATCTTCCCCTTGCTGCAAATAGGCCAATAGTTGTTTTAGATCTCGATTGGCAAGAGCTTGATGAAGCGCTTCACTCATAACAGATAGAAATAAAAAAGCCAAGTTGCAATGAAGTTGGGCAACAGGAAGGGATCCTCGATAGGCCGGAATGGAGGCTCCAAACAACTTGGGCAAAGTCTAACACTGGATCCCTGCTGCTGAGGGAAGCGGGAGAACCAAGCGCTTGGTGGGATCCCTTGGTCAAGCCGGGGCCGCAGCGATAGACTAGAGCTGGTTTTTGGCCAGGTCTTTTCCCGATCCCTTAGTTGCGCCACCGTTTATGGATTACTACGCGATCCTGAACCTATCTCCTGCAGCGGACATTGAAGAGATTAAACAGGCGTTTCGACGGTTGGCGCGGCAGTTTCACCCTGATGTGGCAGGGGAGGGATCCCGAGAGCGTTTCCAACAAATCCACCAAGCCTACCAAGTGCTGAGCGACCCTGAGCAGCGGCGGCGCTACGATGCACAACGTCAATCTGCACAACGTCAATCTCCACCCAGCTCTCCTGCTGCCGGCGAAAGGCGGGTGGTCATTCGCAGCATAGGCCCCTCATCGGCAGAGCAGCCCAATCCGGAAGGGCTCAAGGAGGGGATTGCCCGCGTCAAGGCAGCCTGGCGGGAGCGGAAGTTGCCCACGGCGGTGGCCCAGGCGGAGGCGCTGCTGAAACGGTTTCCCAACTCCAGCGAGGCCATCCACATCTTAGCGTTGGCCTACCAGCGCTTCGGCAACCATTTGATCTACGAGGGGCGCTATCAGCAGGCGGAAGCCTACTTGAGAAAAGCTTTGGCCACGGAGCCGCACAACCGAGAATTGGCCTTTGAAATCAAGCGAGATTTAGCCCGTCTGGGCATTCGGGAGGGATCCCGCTAACTTGCCTGCGTTGGGATCCCCAACGTCTGAGCTGCCCACTGCCGGAGTTGTTGGCGGTTGACTTTGCCCTGAGGGTTGCGCGGGATCCCCGTACACCACAGCCAGTGCTTGGGGTGCTTGAAGGGACTCAGTTGGCGGCTCAGGTGTTGCTTCAGGTGCATCTCCAGCTCTTTGGGGATTGCCGGGATCCCTGTTTTGGGGACGACCACCGCCACAACCCGCTGCCCCCATTCGGCATCCGGCAGGCCCAACACACATGCATCTTCCACCCAGCCGCTGGCTCGGATCTCCCCTTCCACTTCCGCAGCCATCACCTTTTCCCCGCCGGTCAGGATCAGGTCATCGGCTCGACCCAGCCAATGGAGACATCCCTGTCGGTCTAGATAGCCCAAATCGCCGGGGGTAAAGCCTTGCTGTTGCCCTTCGCGTAAGCGGTGCGTAGCACTTAGGTGCGGGTAGTAGCCCAGTGCCAGCGACTCTGCCTGAATGTGAATGTAGCCCACAGCATGGCTGGGCAGGAGATCCCCTTTTTCGCTGCGGATCTGGAGCGTGGCGTGGGGCAAGGGCCGGCCCAGGCTATCGTTGCCTTGCCAAAACGCTTCCGGCAACAGCGTACAAACTTGGGAAGCCGTTTCCGTCGTGCCATAGGTGAGGGCAAGAGGAAGGTGAAGTTGCCGGGCCTGTTGTCTCAGGCTGGGCCAGGTGGGGCCACCGCCGACCAAAATGGCCCGAAATTGGCGCAGGCTCTCCAAAACTCCCGGATGGGCGCTGAGCAACAGCCGTTGCAACTGAGTGGGCACCAGCGACAGAAAGCTCCCCGGCAGAGGGGGATCCCAAGACTCGGCCTGCTGTTGCCGTTTCCAATCCCAGACAACCCACTGCCCACCGCTCAGCCAGGAGCGGACTGCCTGCATCAAGCCGCTGACGTGGTACAGGGGCAGAACGCAATAGCTGTGTACAGGCCCGACGGCAAAGTGCTGTTGGTGGGCTTTGGCCGAGGCACTGAGGGTCAGCCAAGAGTGCAGGGCCCATTTCACTTGGCCGCCAGAGCCACCCGTGGGGATGCCGATCAGCGGCCAATGGGAGCTGGGCAAAACTTCCCGCAACTCTCGCAGGCGCGGATTCAAGGGGGCGGGATCCCCTTCCAGTCGGCCCTGGCGCCAGCACCAGCCGGATCCCATATCCGCCAAAGCCTGTCCCCATTCCCGTTCTCCCCAGTGGGGATTACCCAGGAACAGCGGGATCCCCAAGCGTTGGCAGGTCAAAACTGCCGCCCACACCTGCACTGGATGCGAGTCCGCCACCAGCAGGGGAACGGCCTTGTCTGCCAAAGGGCGCAGTTGCTCTTCCAGTTTGGACAGGCACTCCTTCAAGTCTCCGCCATCCCCGGACAAGACAATTGACCTCATGGGCTATGGGTATGCCATCTCAACGGCTTCGCGGATCCCCTGCATTTTATTAGGGGATCCCCCCTCGATTTCCTTGGCAAGGAACGGTGAGGATAGGTTTGGGCTTGGCTTATCATGATCTAGGTTTGAACTGGGAGGTCTGTGTTGTGATCGAGCCGATTTTGTTGGGGATCGTCTTGGGCATGGTGGTGGTCACCTTGGCGGGCTTGTTCGTGGCAGCCTACAGGCAGTATCAACGCAGCAACAAGATCGGCCTGTAGGAGCAGCCTTTGGGGGGGTTGGAGAAAACCCATAGGGGAGAGAGAGATTGAGGTGGCATGGCAATGCACTGGCTGCGCACAGTTGCTGCTTTGCGGGAGCAGGTAGCCGATTGGCGGGGATCCACAGTTGGCTTGGTGCCCACGATGGGATCCCTGCATGAGGGCCATCTCAGCCTAATCCGCCGCTGCCGGCAAGAGTGTGACCACACGGTGGTCAGCATTTTCGTCAATCCGCTGCAATTTGGCCCCAACGAAGACTGGGATCGCTATCCCCGCGACGAAGAGGGGGACCGAGCTTTGTGCGAGGCAGCAGGTGTGGATGTGGTCTTTGCCCCTGACCCGCAAGAGATGGGAGCCGACCCCGCAACCGGAAGCGACCGCACCTGGGTCATGCCCCCCGAATCCCTTCTGCAGACCCTCTGCGCCCCCCACCGACCTGGCCACTTTCGCGGTGTAGCCACCATTGTGCTGCAACTGCTGAACCTGGTGCAGCCGCAGCGGGCCTACTTCGGCCAAAAAGACGCCCAGCAACTGGCGATCATTCAGCGTTTGGTTCGGGATCTGCAGATACCCACCACGATTGTTCCCTGCCCCACGGTGCGAGAAGCCGATGGCCTCGCCTGTAGCTCCCGCAACCGCTACCTTTCTGCTGCTGAACGACAGGTGGCTGCCGGGCTGTACCGGGCCTTGCGTCGGGGATATGACCATTGGCAGGCCGGGGATCCCTCAGCAGAAGGGATCCTTGCCGCCGCCCGTGCTGAGCTGGAGCATACCCCAGAGCTGCAACTGCAATACCTGGAATTGGTGGATCCCCAAACGCTGCAACCGCTGCCGCGGGTGGAAGACAAGGGCCTGCTGGCCATTGCTGCCTATGTGGGGCAGACTCGCCTGATCGACAACCTGCTCCTTTCCCCAGAGCAAGGGGATCCCTCGCCGGAGAGAGTCCAGCATGCGGCACCGCCCTCTTCCGGCACGACCTCTCCCCCGCGTCGCCCGCTGATTGCCATCGACGGCCCGGCTGGAGCCGGAAAATCCACCGTGGCGCGGGCAGTAGCCGCCCAGCTGCAGCTTTTGTACTTGGACACGGGGGCCATGTATCGAGCCATCACCTGGCTGGCACTGCAACGGGGGATCCCTTTGGACGATGCCGAGCAACTCACCCAACTGGCCGCCCAAACCCAGCTCACCCTGCAAAGTGGCACCTCTTCGACAGAGCCGACCCGCATCTGGGCCGATGGCGAAGAAATTACCCAGGCCATTCGCTCTCCGGAAGTGACCCGCTGGGTCTCTCACGTGGCGGCAGTGCCGGGAGTACGCCAGGAGCTGGTGAAGCGGCAACGCAGCATTGGCCGGGATGGCGGTGCTGTCTTGGAGGGGCGGGATATCGGCACCCACGTCTTTCCCGATGCAGAGCTGAAGGTTTTCTTGACCGCTTCTGTTGGGGAGCGGGCGCAGCGTCGGCAACACCAACTCCAAGCCCAAGGGCAAATGGTGCCTCTCGAAGAATTGAAAGCGCAAATCGAGCAGCGGGATCGCCGCGACAGCGAACGGCTCATCTCTCCCTTGCGGCCTGCCCCCGATGCCATCTTGATCGACACAGATCACCTGAGCCAATCCGAGGTGGAAGACAAAATTGTAACGTTGTACCGGCAGCTTTTGGAGCGATCTGGCCCGGCCCGTTTAGATCAGTAGCTTTGACTCAATCAAGACTAAATCAACGGGACAAGTCAGATTTCCGCATGATTTTCAGGGAGCTGGCCGGTTTGAACAGCTTGATCCCTCTCTCATTTCTCATTGAAGATTTTCGTTGAAGATGCAGTTGATGAGGGGGCACGGATGCCGAGCTATGGGTTGAGTGATGAACTTTGGCAAAACCACCGAGGTGTTGAGGTGCCGGAGGGGATCCCGTTGATGATGGAAATAGGCCGACCCGCTTTTCTCTCGATGAGCCAATGCTACCTGTATCCCGTTCCGCCGTCGCGAACGGAGCGCTATGGTTAATGTCTTTCTCTTGGCCTTTCTGCTGCTTCTCTCAGGAGCTTGCTCTGGCGCCGAAACCGCCATCACGGCCATGGACAACCTGCGCCTGGAATCTCTGATCGAAGAACAAGGGGATCCACAGGGCTTGTATCGACTGGCCCAACAACAGCGCTCGCGGCTGATCACCACCCTGTTGCTGGTGAACAACTTTGTCAACATCGGCATTGCTGCTCTGGCCACAACCCTCTCTATTGAACTGTTGGGAACCCAGATTGGAGCTTTGGCCGCCACCGTGC